>JALZUU010000373.1 GCA_023300665.1 Saprospiraceae bacterium
GGGACAATTTTTAGAGGCAGCTCCGATCATTATTTTAGGTATTGGAATGCTGATGCAGACACAAGACCTTCCTTATTGGCGTTCGGTTATTTTATTGGGCGGTGGAATTTCAGTAGCCATCTACACGATCTTTTCTTATTTTATGTTTCAGTTAGAAAGATATACTACGGTTGAATTTACTTTAGGATTGTTCTCAGCCATTCTTTTTCCGGTTGGAGTCAGCGGTCTTTTATTTCCAAAAATAGCAGAGAATTTTGATTTTATGACTATCTGTATTTATGGTTGTATGGCTTTGTTTTCGACTAGTCTATTGTTATTTATTTTCAATATTACCGATGATCGAGCTAGCATTTTCTATCGAAGTTTAATTGCTCGTGTGATGGTGGTTGGAGCGATTTTGTTGAGGTTGTGGTATTGAGAGATTTTATTTGAGTGTGTTTAGATGATTAGCTTAAGTTTTAAAAATAACATTTTGCATTTATCAATAGATGTTAATTGGTTAATCAGTCGGGAGTGGTTAATTAACTGTGTCTAGTTAATTAACCCAATTTATATAAATAAAATATTACCTTCATAAGCAATTGTTAATTAGTGGATTGGTTAATCGGTCTCTTCTTACGCAATGCTAGGGCAACAAAAAACACAGATTATTGAACAGTCCCATCAGTCACGTATTACGCAATGCTAAGATGACAAAGCTGACTTAGAATTATAAAAAATCATCATGAATATTTTTCCTTGTTCATTTTTAAACAACTTCGTTAACTACTTCTCTACAACAACCTTCCCCGACTGCAAAAATTCATTCCCTTCATACAACCTATAAAAATATATTCCACTAGAAAGAGACCGTAGATTTATTGGTTCTTCGCGTACCTTTTCAGATAAAACCTTTATCCCCGCAGCATTTACGATTTCTATTCGTACCTCTTTTAGCTGATCACCATGCTCTATATGCAATTTCTCACTCGCTGGATTTGGATATACTAAAGCGGAGAGTATTTTAAAGGATGGATCTTTTATTGAAGTTGTCAGATCATATAAATTTCCATCTACATCAAATCGTACATAGTCTATATCTGCTCGAAAACCTTCGAAGGGATTATCTTGATATAATCTCCAAACAAATACCAAACAACCCCCATCTGGCATCGTAACAATATCAATCGGTGTATAAGAAGCATCACCACCAAAGTAATAACCCCAATTTGTCGTACCGTCAATATTGACGCTATGAATAGAGACGTTTGTATTTTCTAATCCCCAAGCTCCATCTCGATTGATCGCAAAATAAATATGATTCGTGTCTACTGCAGAAATTGCCTTAACTCCAGGATTCCAATCTATAAAGATATTTTGTGTAGAATTGTAAAAAATCGTATCTATCTCTCCGCTGGTATTCCCGATACAAAGTACTTGAAAATTATGTAAGGCATCAATTCCAGTACCAACTAAAACTACTCCTGTCCCACCAAACAAAAATCGGGTTGAATCTAAAGGAATGATTCTTCCGGATAAGGATAAATTATGTTCATCAAAATAAGCTAATTCATTGAAGTCTTCATCTAGAATGTAATAAGGATTTACAATGTATTTGCCATTTTCTAGTTGGACTATTTCATTTGCATTTAACCCATTTAAAGATATGGAACGAGATGGAAAAACCACATTTACAATACTACCTTCTTCGGTAAATTCACTATAAAAAACTTCTCTGTCTTCTGGATTTATCAAGTCTGGGGTCGTCAAATAACCGGTCATTACATAGTTTCCATTATTATTTTTAATCACAGAAGACACTTCAGAAATATCAAGTGGAAGACTAAGATTAAACCAAGTCTCTTCTAATAAATTTAAAGTGGTATCAAAAGTATATTCAAAAAAAGCAGCTTTATCAGACTCTAAGTCATCATTCTTTCCTTGACCAAATAATTTAATATAATCTTCACCAGATTCTATATATTGTACTGCCGTAGGATGCACACTAAAATCACTAGTTATTCCACTTCCCCATTCATGTATTTTATTGAGGTTAGTATCCATGATCGTTAATTTAAACAATTCACCACCAACTAGGTCGTAATAATTTAAACCATTTGGATTCGGTGTATAAAGTGGATAATAATGTGTTACATAAATAATTTGATCGGCATCATTTATCGTTACACCTGCCAGACTATAAAAATCTGCTATTTCAAGGCCTTCATCATTGACACGTGCTTCTAAGGTTTGAAAAGGTGGTGGAGAAAGATATTCTTGGCTCCAACCTTCTGTGGATAAACAAAAAGTTAAAAACAGAAATAGGTATTTCATTTGTTTTTTTTTAAATCCAGAGAGGGGTATGAAAATTCATACCCCTTCCTGAAAAATGATTTAATAACAATAGAATTCAATTGCACCAAATAACGAGGTAATATGCAAATAATCTTCTCTCCCAGTAACTGTTCCGCCATTAGTTATATTCTTATGTTTAGTAGATACAACAGCACCAATCAAAGACATATTTGTAGTAGAACTTGAGGAACCACTACCAGTCGATGGACTTAATTCCTCTATAAATTCATTCCCAATCAAAATGGTAGTAGCAATATCTCCTGGTATCCAATCAGGATCATAGTTATTTCCTCCAAAAGGGGTAACAAGAGAACTTAAACAAGTACTTGGATCCATCGTACTACATCTAGGTCCATCATCAATTCCCACTAATTGAAAGATAGTTATAGCTGGTGTCCAATAACAATTACCAGGATTTTGTAATTGTTGAAATACGCCACTTGTAACTTCAGCTCTGGCAGCGGACCAAGAAATAGTACTACTTGTTCCTATCGGACTTCCAAAACCAACTTTAACATTAAGATTAGTATTATTATTTGTAACTAAATCAAGAATAATATCTACTGCAACTGCTTTGGTTCCTGTTGCTATTTCTTCCGCCTCTATCACGTTCAATAAATCAGCAAATTTAGTAGTCATTTCAGCTCCTTTCATCCTTAATTCGCTATTAACAACAATATTCTCAATTGATACATCAAAAGAGCCAATGTGAGACGTCGCTCTTCCTTCTAAATTCTCATTTTTTAAATAGTTAGCTGATCCTTCTAAAAGCCACTTAGCTTCATTTACTTCGGTATCAGCAAAATCAGTACGCAAGGTAGCGTTATTATCTTGATTTAAGAAGGACAAGAAATCCTTTACTTTTTCTTTAGCTATCTCTTCTTCAGGAGAAGGATAATGCTTTTCAACAAACAAAACATTTGTACTTGTTTCAATCGTTTCTTTTTGACATCCGACTGAAATTATAGTCAAAATAAATAAATAAATAAATAAACTCTGTTTCATGATAAAATTTTAAAGGTGATTAAAATAATTTGTGCTAAACGTTCAACCTTAACAAAAGTACTAAAATAAATTAAAAACAATAATACAAAACATTATTTTAACAAAAAAACTACTTTTTAACAAAAAAAACGCCAATCTCCCAAGAGACTGGCGCTGCACACACAACACGTTTTAAAAAAATATCTTTAATTTGTTTGATAAAACAAAAGAGTAATTATTTCAAGACCGTTACATCTCCTTTATAGGATTTAGTAAACCCGTCAATAAATTCAATTTCAAAATGATAAACAAATACGCCAGGATTTACGGGTTTTCCTTTAAACACTCCGTTCCATCCATAATTTGGATCGTCGATTGGGAAGTTGTCACCAGCGTAAACCAATGCTCCCCAACGATTAAATATTTTTAGCGTTTTCACTCGTAATACTTCTGGTCCTCCATGAATCATAAACACATCATTGTTTCCATCTTGATTTGGAGAGAAAACATTAGGAACATAGACTGCACGCTCTTTTCTTACATTGACTCTAAATTTTTCGGTCGCACTACACCCATTTGGCGTAATCACTGTTAGTCGATACTGTGCGGTGTTCAGTGGTTCTAAACTTTGAATCAGACAACTATCACAGAATAAAGAATCTCCTGAAACTTCCCAAATAAAGGTATCAATAGGTTGATTAATTTGCGGATCAAGATCCAGTATATCACCTAGGTTAATCTCATCTGGCAATCCAAGATCTAAAGTCAATTCTTCTGGACTAGTAATGTTGACATCACTAGTTACTTCACAACCATTCGCATCTTGTACCAATACCTGATACTGCCCAGGAGGTAAACGGAAATATTGCATCTGATCAGTTAAAGGTCCATCGCCAATTGAAGACAGATAAGGAGCCGTTCCACCGATAATCGTATCAATGATAATTTGACCATCTTCCTCTCCATAACATTCTGGATCAATGGTCTCCAAAATGATATCAATTTGATCTAAGATCACTTCAGAAATTATCAAACTATCACATCCCAAATAATTTTCTAAGAAAACAGTATCGCTACTCAACGCTGTCGGATCACACGTCGTCATTGTAAGTCTAGAAACTGATGGAGGCAAGTAAGTCGTATTTGTCACTAAAATACTATCACAACCAAATTGATTGATAAAAGTATCTCTCTCCATTCCAGCAATTAACGGATCACAGGTCGTCAGCTCTATCGTTTCGATAGATGATGGAATTAAATCTGTAATGGTAATTATGATACTATCACAACCTGCTATATTTTGGAAAACTTCTTCTACTCTACCCATATCTAATGGATTGCAAGATGTCAAGAAGATCGTTTCTTCAGAACTAGATAATAAAATCGTTTCTGTAATTACTAAGCTATCACAACCAAAAACATTCGTTAAATCTTGTCGCACCAATCCGGTATCGAGTGGATTACAAGATGATAGATTAATAAATACGGTATCAGAAGGCAACAAAGTTGTATTGAAAATGATCGTGCTATCTTGTCCCGTGCTACTACTTACCGTCAACGTATCAATACCTGCCTGTAATGGATCACAAGTGGTATCAAGTACCAAGGTAGTATCCGTTGCACAGTTCATTAAACTCACTGTTGTGAAAATTAAAGAATCACATCCAGCAGCATTTATAAAATTGTCAATAAAAATTCCAGTGTCTAACGGATTACAGCTTATAGCGAATATCTCCGTCGTATCGCTTAATAAAAACGCTATCGTCTCAATTACTATAGAATCGCATCCGTCGATATTCGTAAAGTTGTTAACGAATATTCCAGTATCTAACGGATTACAGCTTGCCGCGAATATCTCCGTCGTATCGCTTAATAAAAATTCTATCGTCTCGATTACTACTGAATCACATCCGCCAATATTTGTAAAATTATTTACAAATATTCCAGTATCTAACGAATTACAAGACGTAGCAAATATCTCCGTCGTATCGCTTAATAAAAACGCTATCGTCTCAATTACTATAGAATCGCATCCGTCGATATTTGTAAAGTTGTTAACGAATATTCCAGTATCTAACGGATTACAAGACGTAGCAAATATCTCCGTCGTATCGCTTAATAAGAACTCTATCGTCTCAATTACTATAGAATCGCATCCGTCGATATTCATTAAGTTATTTACAAATATTCCAGTGTCTAATGGATTACAAGACGTAGCAAATATCT
>JALZUU010000374.1 GCA_023300665.1 Saprospiraceae bacterium
GATTTAGCCTACTTAGCAGAATTAATGAACAAATACCCAGATATGGTAATTGAACTTTCTTCTCATACCGATAGTCAAGGTCTTTCTAATTATAATAAAAAACTATCTCAACGTCGTGCTACTTCTGCTAAAGACTGGCTCGTACAACGTGGTATTGTGACAGAGCGAATTCAAGACGTAGGATATGGAGAAACACAGATTCGAAATCAGTGTGTCAATGGTGTAAAATGTGAAGACGACGAACACCGATATAATCGACGTACTGAATTTAAAATCATAGCTGGACCAACCTCCATCCAAATCGAGAAAAAACGATTAAAGAAAAACTAAGATTTTCTTCTGATGATTGGACATTTGCGGGCTTGCGGCTACTCTCCGGCGGTACTGCCGGAGCTGGGAGGCGGAAAATGGAAAAAATGTCTAATCAAATCATCAGATTTTCTTTAATTTTACAGAACAACGAGAGAGATTCTGTCGTTGTTATCAGGAGAAGCTTTCTACAAGGCTTCTCCTGATATGTTTAGTGTTTGTCTAAACATCTATTTTTAATAAAAATAAAGTACTCATGAAATTTTTTGCAAATAACCTATCATTCTTACTAGCCGCTAGTTTTGTTTTCTTGATGGTAAATGCCTGCACTGGACAGAAAAAAGCAGTGCAGGAAATCAACATCGATCCTTACATGACTTTCGAGCAACAGCGTGTAGATTTCGGAAACGTGAAAGCAGGGGAGCGTCCAGAGTTTATTTATAAATTTAAAAATACCGGATCAGAACCCATCAAAATTGAATTGATCTCAGGCTGTGATTGTACGCAGTTTATTGATATACCAGATGGTCAAACATTTTTACCAGGAGAAGAAGGAAGCTTTAAAATTATCTTTAAAAGCGAAACAGAAGAAGATCGCGGTAAAATGGAAAAAACAATTGATATCCTATTAGAAAATACAGATCCTAAAACAGGATATCAGATTATCAAAGAAGTCTTTTATGAATTGGTCTTATCAGATTAATCGCTAAACTTATATGGAAAATATTTCTGTCTTTAACCAAATACTAGCATCCGCGCTAGAAATGGGCTGGCTACAATGGCTGGCCTTTATTTTTGGAATAGTCTATGTAATTCTGGCTGCTAAAGAAAATCCTTGGTGTTGGCCGGCAGGATTGATTAGTGTGATTATTTCTTTCTTCGTTTATGTTGATCCCGCAGTTAGACTATACAGCGATGCTATTTTACAGATTTTTTATGCGATCATGTCCATTCATGGTTGGAGAGCGTGGACACGCAATTCTTCTCCTTCGTTAAAGGAACCACTGGATAGCCCAGAAAAAACAATCCTTAAAATACATACTTTGCCTATCAGGCGTCATCTTATATTTATAGCAATTGGAGTAGTATTAGCGGCTATTTGGGGAAGAATATGGCTGCAATTTGGGGCAGCTTTACCTTATATTGATGCTGCAACTACTGTCTTTTCATTAATTGCTACCTACCTAGTTACCCAAAAAATCTTAGAAAACTGGCTTTACTGGATCGTGATTGATGTGGTCTGTATCTTTGTCTATTTTCATCGTGAACTCTATCTTTTTTCAATCATGTTCTTAATCTATGCAGTGGTAGCTGTAATAGGTTATAATAATTGGAGAAGGACCCACCTTATTTGAATAGACTGTTCCATTAAATTTTGTCCCACGCGTTTGATTTTCTCCATAACCTCCCAAGGCTTTGGACTGATAAATGGCACCCTTTACGATATATAGAGTTTCATATATGAGCAATAAAAAGAACCCTGACATACCGAAGTATGAACAGGGTTCTGACATCCACTCTCTCATATAAATACAAAAATCTTAGTTAAATTCTCATATAGAGGATGCCAATTACAGTTTTAAGACAACGCTGAGTTGTTTTAAAGAACCAATTTTTTATAAATTTTTAGAGGAAACTAATAAACTAGAAGTGCTTTACTTTTGGTTATTTAGATTTCCTGTAATGTTGTTTTTTCTGATCGGCAATATAATTCATTTTTTTTTTAATACAAAAACAATATATGTTATATAGACATAACAATAGAATTAGGTGATTAATCATGAAATTATATGCAAAATTTGCTTTTGCAGGCTACATTTTTGCAAGGTAAATGTTTTTATATTAACTTTGTATTTCAAAGTACTTTAAAATAAAATAGAAGCTTCATGAAAAATTTAACTGTTTTCTCAGATCGTAAGACCTTTCTTTTTAAAATGGGCATTGCATGTATGGTCATTTCATTGCTTACTTTTGGATATTCTGATTGGCTTATTGATAACAATCACCTCGAAAGAGATAATTCGTCAATCAGCTTCTTTGTTGGCTATGGTTGTTTCTTGGTTTTTATGCTTGGACTACTGAATACTCGACTAGAGGAGCAACCCAAATCTATAAAGTTCTCAGATCTAGATTTAAATATCATTTTACTGATCTTGGGAAATATTAGTGCCTATGCGCTCAATCGGATGATTGAAGTTTTTCATGAGTCTACTCCTTGGCTCACGGGTTATCTAATGCTACTCAATTTAGCCATGCTTGTGTTTGTATTTCGTAAGAAAAAAACACCGGATGCATTTAATCATGTACTAGTAGCGGTGATTGCTTCAGGTGTATTATTTAATATTTATCAGGCGATTTATGTATTTCCATTTTATGGAATTACAGCGATGTCTTTTTGGTTTTTTGGAATTTCACTTCACACACTTATTCCGATTTGGTATGTTTTTACAACCATTAAGATTTTAAAAAAATATCGAAAAACTTCTGACTTATATCAGTATGGAATTATTACTGGTATTTGTATTCCAGCGCTGATGACGATGGGATTTGCTTTTCAATTTTATCAGGTTAACAAATCTTTTCAAGAGGCTTATGCAGAAAAAGCATCTCCTTTTGTCAATCAAGATTTTCCAGCCTGGGTCAATGCTAGTAAAGATATTTCTAATGGTTGGATGACAGAACGAGTATTAAAAAGTGGTATTTATTATTCTGTACTAAATGAACATCATTTTAGTTTTGGAATGGGAAGTTTTAATAGGAGTAATATTCAAACAAAGCATGATCCCATGGTGGTAGTAGGTGCTTTAGTTAGTGGTCGGTTAGAAATCAATCGAAAAGAACGGATTCGGTTATTAAAGACGATGTACAACGAACGCCACGCAGTAGCACCTCGACTATGGAGAGGGGATGATCTTAATACGACCAATATTGAAACCAATGTCCAGCTCTTTCCCGACTATCGACTAGCATATACCGAAAAAAATATCACGATTAAGAATGAAGCAACAAGCCGTTGGTGGGGCCGACAACAGGAAGCGATTTATTCTTTTTATTTACCCGAAGGATCGGTGGTTACTTCTGCTTCATTATGGATAGAAGGAGAAGAACAAAAAGCAATACTGACTACAAGAGCAAAGGCCGATAGTGCTTATCAAACTATTGTCGGTCGAGAACGAAGAGATCCACTCTTATTGCATTGGCAGGAAGGCAATCGAATTTCTGTTCGAGTTTTTCCTTGTACTGCGAAGGAAGCACGTAAATTTAAAATCGGAATCACCAGTCCACTTACTTACGAAGAGGATAAATTGACTTACCAAAACATTGATTTTGCTGGACCAGATTGGACCTCAGCAAACGAAATTATTCGAGTCAAGTCAGAAACAAATTTAACCGATTTTTCTACTCCAAGCGGATTTTCTGATCAAGGAGATCACTGGGTTTATGATGGTCGTTATCAGTCAGATTGGTCAATGAATTTTACGGCCCCAACTCTAAATAAAAGTGCATTTTCTTTTGCTGGTCAATCGGTTCGACTACAAGCGTATAAGGAAGAACTAAGAAGTTTTAAACCCAATAAAATTTATCTTGACTTGCATAATGGTTGGAGTAAATCTACTTTGAAAAAAGTTTTAGCAGCTACCAAAAATCAAGAAGTATATGTTTTTGCAAATACCTTGCAGCAGTTGACGGCAGATAATGAAAAACGATTGACTAAACATCTTTTGAAAAATAACTATAGTTTGTTTCCTTTTTATGAATTACCTGATGAAGAAGGGGTGCTTGTGGTCAGTCATAGTGGACGGTTAACTCCTGCTATGGACGATTTAAAAGGCACCCCATTTTATTCGAAATCTGCGAGTCATCTTCCAGTACGTCAATTTCCACCGAGTATGTTTCACCTAGGAGAAATTCCGTCTCCTTATTTAAAAACCCTACGAGAATTACGACTACTGGACTACACGCAAGGGACTACGAGTAAGCTACTTAATCATTTAAAAAAGCAAACTTTTCCGATGAGTGGAGAAGGTGAAAATTATATCCTTTTACGACCAGCAAAAGTGCAGTTTGTTAAAACTGGAAGCGACCAAAATGTATCCGTTAATGCACCGGATCACTTGTGGAGAATGTATGCATATAACAATGTTTTACGGAATATGGGGAAAGATTATTTTAGAAAAGGGCAGTATCAACAACGCCATCTGGAAGAAGCGGAAGCTGCTTATGTGGTTACGCCGATTTCAAGTTTGGTGACTTTAGAAACGCAGAAAGATTATGATCGGTTTGATATTAAAAAATCTAAAAAAACATTGGGTAATGCGACTATTGCTACGGGTGGAGCTGTTCCAGAACCGCACGAATGGATGTTGATGATTCTTGGATTAATGCTCGCCAGTTGGTTGTTCTTTTTTAAAGGAAAAATTTGATGCAGAAACAGGCATATACTATTTTAAAAAATCATTTTCCGATCTTGTTTTTGGGAGTGGTGGTTGCTGGTGTCTTTTTGTTTTTTCAATGGGATAATTTTCCGGGAAGTGCTGCGCTGTATCTAGGGATTTTATTTTTTCCTTATTTGCTTCAGCAAGAAAAAGCACCAACAGATCGATTATTAATTCCTGTCGTTTTAGGATTATTGGGATTGTTTTTTTTTAATAGTAGTACGCTTTATTATTTGACGACCGCTTTGGTTATTTTATGGTTGATTGAAAATTCAATGGGTAAACAAAATCCACTTCCATATTTAATGGTGGTGGTGATTGCTCCCATCTTTCGGTATCTAGTACACATCTGGAGTTTTCCGATTAGAATAAAAATGAGTAGTCTGGTAGCTTGGTCTTTGCGTCAAATCGGAATGGATGTTACCGCTATTGGTAATTCTATTTTTGTGAATAAAGTAGTCTATGAAGTAGAGCCTGCTTGTATTGGTATAAAGATGACTGGAACCGCTTTGGTTTGTTGTCTGCTAATTCTTGGTTATTTTAAAAAAGAGCGAGAATTAAAAATGACTTGGGTCAAAGCAATTGGTTCATTATTGTTTGGTTTTTTACTAACCCTATTTGCAAATTATATTCGGTTATTAGGCTTGGTCGTTTTCGATATTCCTCCTTCGAATCCATTGCATTCGTTGATGGGAATTATTAGTCTAATCGTCTATGTATTAATTCCATTTTTTTTCTGGTGGAATTGGCGTCAGCCCAAAACACCTATTATTTCAGATAAAACAATTTTAGATCAAAAAACAGCGATAGTTCCGAAAATCATCGCTAAGCATCGGCTCCTAATTATTGGAATATTTATTCTAGGACTAATTTTTACGGGCTGTCAGTTTGGAAATGAAAAAAAACAACCAAATATTACGACACACCCTTGGATGAAACTTAATGGATTTACCGAAACACCTAAAGATTATGGAGTTTTGGAATTAAAACGTTCTAACCAGCTTATCTATATCAAACCACCTGCTGGTCCATTTCAAGGTGCACACGATCCGCGTATTTGCTGGCAGGGTAGTGGGTTTGTTTTTAAAAAAATAAGAAAGGAACAAATCGACGGAATAACCATCTATTTTGCCGAAATAACCCAAGACGAACTTACCCTACAAACCGCTTGGTGGTATGATAATGGTCACTCACAAACAACTGAAGAATGGGACTGGCGTTGGCGTTCTCTTTTTTATGGAGAAAGGTATTATTTGATCAATATCAGCGTACTGGATCAAGAGGGTGAAACACTAGAAAGTTTGATTAGAGAAGTTATGCAAACGACAAGTGATTAGCTAAAGGAGAGAGATTTTGAATATTAATATTATTTAGAATAGGTCTAAATAGTGATAAGGTCCTAAATACCCTAACTACAACGATGTAATATCGTAAATCCTTTATATCTTTGCGTAAATTTTCTGGAATCTAAGGCAACTGGATATCGTATATCTCGTATATGTAATATTCAGAGGTACCTTTAGGTTACCATTTCTTATACACTAAAAATTGCCAATTTTGAAAAACGGAATAAGCAAACTCGCATTCCTGCTCTTTTTTACCACCTTAACATTTCAAGCTAATGCCCAGACTGCGGGAGAAGGATCAACCTATCTCTACACGGCACTGATTGCTGTGGTCGCCATTCTGATACTTGGAGCAGTCCTTCAGGTAGCAGATAGTTTGATGCGCATCGAAGCGAAAAACATGGGGATGGAGCAGGACAACACCAAATTTTCTCTATTTCCTGCTTGGTCGGATGTTTTTAAACCAAAAGCACCTGATTTCGCACAGAATGAACGCGTAGTCAGTTTACAAGCTGGACACGATATTCATCTAGCAGGTGGTGCAAAAAAAGAATTTTTGGATATTACATCCACTACTTTTTCGGTAAAACCAACTGATTTCGTTGGAATGTCTCCAATTCCTAAAGTAGAAGTGGAAGTGGGAGATGAGGTTAAAGCAGGAGATGTCATATTTTTTGATAAAAAACGACCAGACGTAAAATACGTTGCTCCAGTTAGCGGAGAAGTAGTAGCAGTCAATCGTGGTGAAAAGCGTTCTATCGCTGAAGTAGTCATCCTAGCAGATAAAGAGCAGACTAATTTCCGAAGCTATAATATTCCAGATCTTGATGGTTCTCGAGAGACTTTAGTAGAATTTCTACTAGGAAGTGGTGTTTGGCCAATGATTCGTCAGCGTCCTTATGATGTAGTGGCAGATCCATTGGATTTTCCAAAGGCGATTTTTATTAGCTCATTTGATACAGCACCAAATGCTCCTGATCTAAATTTTGTGGTAGCAGGTAAAGAAACTGCTTTCCAAAAAGGATTAAATGTACTTGGAAGACTAACAGAAGGTAAAGTTCATTTAGGACTTAACGCTGGAGCTGAAGATGCTCCTGCTCTTGCCTTTACACAGGTTACAGGAGTAGAAAAAACATATTACCATGGACCACACCCTTCTGGAAATGTAGGAGTTCAAATCCACCATACGAATCCAATTTCTGCCAATGAGCGCGTTTGGACGGTAGGCGTTCAAGATGTAATTACCATTGGGAAATTATTTATGGAAGGACGCTATGACGCGGAGCGAATTGTAGCAATAACTGGAGCGGAACTAGAAAACACAGGTTATGTGAAAACATATATCGGTGCTAATCTAGAAAATATGGTTAAAGGTAATTTGAAAAATGAACACGTTCGAGTTGTCTCAGGAGATGTACTTTCTGGTAAGACAGTTTCAACTAATGGTCATCTTGGGTTTTACGAAGATCAAGTAACCGTATTAGAGGAAGGTGATCAACATGAGATGTTTGGATGGTTATTACCTTTATCTCCTAGACCCACAATTTCTAAAACTTATCCTAACTTTTTATTCCCTAAATACAAGTTTACACCTAACACCAACATGCACGGTGAAAAAAGAGCTTTCGTAGTAACGGGACAATACGAAAAAGTACTCCCAATGGATGTTTATCCACAACATCTAATGAAAGCCATTTTAGTCAATGACTACGAAAGAATGGAAGGATTGGGAATCTACGAATTAAGTGAAGAAGATGTAGCACTTTGTGAATTTGTTTGTACTTCCAAACAACCAGTCCAAAAGATTTTACGTCAAGGATTGGACATGATGCGAGAGCAAGGATAGAAAGTAAAAATTATTATTTCGTTTATAACGACTATTTATAAATATTGAATATGGGTTTATTAGATTTTGTCAAAAAAGTTGAGCCGGATAAGAAAAAGAGTCCTTTCCTACACACATTGTACGATGGTTTCTTTACTTTTTTATATTCTCCGGATCACGTCACCAAGAGTGGAACACACATCAAGGATGGAATGGATTTGAAGCGTACGATGGTGATGGTCGTACTTGCTATGCAATTCTGCTATATCTTTGGTTCTTATAATATTGGTCACCAACACTTTGTAGCGTTGGGACAACATGTAGGTTTCATTGAAGGATTTCACCTGAAATTAGCTTACGGTTTGATGCAAATTATTCCAATTTTTATCGTCACACACATTGTGGGACTGGGAGTGGAATTTTATTATGCTGCTAAAAAAGGCCACGGAATTGAAGAAGGATTTCTTGTTTCGGGTGCTTTGATTCCTTTACTTATGCCACCAGACATTTCTTTATGGATTTTAGGTTTAGCTGTATTCTTTGCAGTGGTAATCGGTAAAGAAGCCTTCGGTGGAACAGGAATGAATATCTTAAACGTTGCACTACTTGCGCGTGTATTTATCTTCTTTGCTTATCCAACAACCATCTCTGGAGACGAAGTATGGGTAGCTGGTTTGGTAAAAGATGCAGACGGTCTTTGGACTGCTAGTTATAACTGGTTCCATACTGGATTCTTTAATGGAATATTTGAATCGATGGGCTGGGATACCTTTAAACCCGGTCTTGCAATGGCAGATGGATATACTGCTGCAACTCCTCTAAGCTTAGCTTTCCAAGGTGGTTGGGAGAACGTAACTTCTGTTTATTCACCAGGTCAGATGTGGTGGGGAGCAATTCCTGGTTCTATTGGGGAAAGCTGTAAGCCACTAATTATTCTTGGTGCTATTATCTTATTGGTTACTGGAATCGGTAGCTGGAGAATCATGTTGAGCGTAGTAATCGGTGCAGCATTTACAGGATATTTAATGAATATGTGGGGCGCTATTCCTTTTATGAATGTTCCATGGTATTACCAATTCTCAATGGGATCTTTATTATTTGCTTTGGTATTCATGGCCACCGATCCGGTGACTGCTACGTCTACTAATACAGGTAAATTATTATACGGTTTTGGAATCGGAATGATCGGAATGATCGTTCGTGTACTAAACCCTGCATATCCTGAAGGTTGGATGTTGGCAATTTTGTTTATGAACGTTTTTGCTCCACTGATCGATCATTATGTGTTAGAAGCAAATGTACGTCGTCGTCTGAAAAGAACTACGGTTGTAAAGCGCGTGAAAACAGAAGAAACCGCAGCACACGGAGCACATTAAATTTAGCAAAAGGAATAAAAATTATCATTTAAATAAATAAACGATGGATAGTACTAGTAGTGTAATTCGATTCGTAGTAATAATGACTGCAGGCGTAGCTTTAACGTTGGCGCTGCTATCAACTTCTTGGGGTGGACAGATTAAAGCAAACGAAGCAATCTTTAACAAGCGCGCTATTTTAGGAGCCGTTAGTGATTATCTAACACAGGATCCTAAAGTGATGACAGATGGCGAAATAGAAGCCCTCTTTGCCTCTAAAGTGGAGCAGATCGCTCTTGATATAAGCGGTACTGTTTTGAAAGAAGCGGATATTGTGAATGCTGGTTATAAAGGTGGAAAGCCAGAGAATATTGATATGGCTAAAGAAAAGAAAAAGCCAGAAGATGAGCGGATTTTTCCATTATATGTTTTTAATGGTGAAAAAGGAAAAAGTTTTATTCTTTCTATTCGAGGTAATGGTCTATGGGATGAAATTTGGGGGAATATTGCTTTAAAGGATGACCTTACTACTATCGTAGGTGCTACTTTTGACCACAAAGGAGAAACACCAGGTTTAGGTGCTGAAATCAAAGACAATCCTACTTTTCCTAGTCGATTCAAGGGAAAGAAGATTTTTGATGATGCAGGAGTTTATACTTCTGTAGAAGTTAAAAAAATAGGCGGTACTGCTAATAACCCTTACGCAGTAGATGGTATTTCTGGTGCAACAGTTACAGCGGATGGTGTAACTGAAATGCTAGAAAGATGTATCAAATATTACTTGCCTTATTTAAACAAACAGGCAGGAGCAAAAAAGACTAAAGGATAATATCTTTTAGAATTCTCAAAAAATTGATAAAAATTTAATCTAATATAAAATGGCTGAAACAACTGCAACGACCGAAGTAACAGTAAAGGAAAAAGAGCCTTTATTTGGAAAAGCGGAAAAGAAATTATTACTAGATCCACTAGGGGATACTAACCCAATTACAATTCAGGTACTTGGTATCTGTTCTGCTTTGGCAGTAACCTCTTTAGTTTACCCATCAGTAGTTATGGCCATTGCGGTGGTCTTTGTATGTGGTTTTTCTAGTTTATTTACTTCCTTAGTAAGAAATAAAATTCCTAAGCAGGTTCGAATGATTGTCCAATTGGTCATCATCGCAACACTGGTAACCATCGTGGAGCTTACGCTAAAACGATTTAACTATCCGATCTATAAGCAACTATCTGTTTATATCGGATTGATTATTACGAACTGTATTGTAATGGGACGATTAGAAGCATACGCAATGGCGAATCGCCCATGGAGAGCTTTTGTGGATGGTCTTGGTAACGGAGTAGGTTACGGAGTGATCTTGATTATGGTCGCAGTAATCCGTGAGATTTTTGGTAAAGGGACCTTGTTCGCAGGTAGTCCAATTCAAATCAATATTATCGGGGCAAGTAACAACGAAGTGGGATACTTAATCAATACGGCTGCTGAAAGTGGTTTCGGTTCTTTATTCGCTGGATATACCAACAATAACCTGATGGTACTCCCCGCCGCCGCGATGTTTATCATCGGCGTTATGATCTGGATACAACGATCTTACCGACCAACACTTGTCGACGTTTCGTAAGAAAAAGATTGGTACTCAACTTAAACAAAAAATGTTCACCAGCCAGCAGAAAATCGTTGTTGGCTAATAGTTTAAAAAAATGGAATTATTCAATATTTTTATCAAAGCTGCTTTTATCGAAAATCTTGTATTAGCATACTTCTTAGGAATGTGTTCTTACTTGGCCGTTTCTAAAACAGTAACTACTGCTTTTGGTCTTGGACTTGCAGTAATATTTGTACTTGGTATCACCATGCCGATCAACTGGTTGATCAGTGAATTATTACTAAGTGAAAATGGAATTTTTGGAATGGATCTTACTTTCTTACGTTTTATTCTCTTTATTGCCGTAATTGCCTCAATGGTACAGTTGGTAGAGATGATCGTAGAAAAAGTTTCTCCAGCATTATATACTTCTTTAGGTATCTTTTTACCATTGATCACCGTGAACTGTGCGATTCTTGGTGGATCTTTATTCATGGTTGCCCGTGAGTATAGCTTTACAGAATCTATCGCTTTTGGTTTAGGTGGAGGATTTGGTTGGTTTTTAGCGATCATCGCAATTGCTGCCATCCGTGAAAAAATCAGATACTCAAATGTACCACCTGCACTACGTGGATTGGGAATGGCATTTATTTTAACAGGACTGATGGGAATTGCCTTTATGTCCTTGATGGGAATTGATCCTGCAGCCTTAACTGCTGGAAACTAGAGAATATTCAATATTGATTTTCCATAATACGGTAAGATTGGTGTAAAAAAAATCGATCTCAGACCTGTTCAATAGAAAAATTAAACTGATTGATGAAAAATACGTTAGTTAAATAAGCAAGTTAAAACTATGTTGAAATATTAAATCGCTGTTCTAATAGTAAGTATACGCATTAGCACTCAACGATTCAATAATTCAACAATTCAACAACAATATATATGATACTTTTATTTGAATTTGGATTAATCATCGCAGCCGTAGCCATCTTTACAGCGGTTATTCTGGCACTGTCGTTTATGTTGATCTACGCACGTAAGCAGTTAATTCCTCAAGGTGATGTAAAAATTATCGTGAACGGAGATACGGAAAATCCTATGCTAGTAAAGCCAGGTGTTTCGTTGTTGACTGCGTTATCAGATAGTAATATTTTTCTACCTTCTGCTTGTGGAGGTGGAGGAACTTGTGCGATGTGTGAATGTCATATCGACGCTGGAGGAGGAGATGTACTGCCGACAGAATTGAATCACCTTACTCGTAGAGAAGTAGCTGAAAATATGCGACTTGCTTGCCAAGTAAAAGTTCGTTCTGATATGGATATCCGAATCCCGGAAGAAATTTTTGGTATCAAAAAATGGGATTGCCGAGTTAAGTCTAACGACGGTGTTGCTACCTTTATTAAAGAATTTGTAGTACAACTTCCAGAAGGAGAAACACTTGATTTCGAATCAGGTGGATATGTTCAAATTGATGTTCCTAAAATTACTTGTTACTTCAAAGGAATGGATATTGAAGAGGAGTACCGAGGAGATTGGGATAAATTCAATATGTGGGATTTAGTAATGACCAATGATGAGCCACAATTCCGTGCTTACTCTATGGCCAATCACCCTGCGGAAGGAAATATCGTGATGCTAAATATTCGTATCGCAACACCACCATGGGATCGAAAGACAAATGGTTTCTTACCAGTAAATCCAGGTGTTTGTTCTTCATACGTATTCTCTCGTAACCCTGGAGATCGTGTTACGATCTCTGGACCTTATGGTGAATTCTTTATCAAGCCAACTAAAAAAGAAATGGTTTATATCGGTGGTGGAGCTGGAATGGCACCTTTACGGTCGCATATCTTCCACTTATTCCACACCCTAAAAACCAAAGATCGAAAAGTATCTTACTGGTATGGTGGACGATCTTTAAGAGAATTATTCTATACAGAAGATTTCCGTGGAATCGAAAAAGAGTATGATAATTTCAAATACAATATCGCACTCTCTGATGCCATGGAAGAAGATAACTGGGAAGGATATACTGGATATATTCACCAAGTAGTTTTAGATAATTACCTAAAGAATCACGAAGAGCCAGAAGAGATAGAATACTACTTATGTGGACCTCCACTCATGTTATCTGCTGTTATGAAAATGCTAGATGAGTTAGGAGTGCCAGAAGAGAATATTGCTTTTGATGATTTTGGTAGCTAAAACCAATGATTCTTAAAGGAAATGCCGAAGTGTCGAAAGATGCTTCGGCATTTTTTTTTGAAATTAGGACACTATTTTAAATAGTATTTCGAAAGACAAAAAACCTATCTATTTTGATTATGAGAATGGAGAATTTAGATTTTTCAATTGAATCCGTATCTTTACTGGAAATACTTTTTTCTAATAAACATACAAAACATGAAATTCCATCTTAAACTCTTGTGCTGTCTCTTTCTATCTTTTAGCCTATTTTCTAGTTGTGCTACACAAAAAAAAGCGACGGATAAAATGGCTGCTGCTAAACCAGGTAGTAAAAAGAAAGATAAAGACAAGAAGAAAAAATACAGTGATGTTATCACTAAAGACGCAATTACGGACGAAGGTTTATTTACCGTTCACAAAGTAGATGATAAATACTATTTTGAATTACCATTTGATGTACTAGATGAAGAAATTCTGGTAGTTAGTCGGATTTCCGGCCACGTAAAAGGATTAAATTTTGGTGGAGCTGGAATGAAATCTCGACCACAACAAGTAATTCGTTGGGAACGATTGGATAATAAAATTTTACTCCGTTCAGTAAGTTATAATAGCACGGCTACTTTTGAAGAACCGATTTATCAATCTTTACGACAAAATAATTTTGAGCCTATTATTATGGCATTTGATATAGCTACGACAAACGATGACTCTTCTGCAGTGGTTATCAATGTAGATCCACTTTTTACCAAAGATATTGCTATGATCGGTGCCTTGCCTGCCAGAGACCGAAAAAGATTTGAAATTGGTGGATTAGATGCAAAACGTAGCTTAATCAGTGGTATCAAAAGCTTTCCAGAAAACGTAGAGGTTCGTCATATTCTTACTTATAAAGGAAAAAAATTACCTGACAACCAAATCACTGGAACCCTTTCGATAGAGATGAATCAGTCTTTTATTAAACTTCCAGAAGTACTCATGCAGCCACGTTATGCAGATGCTAGAGTTGGCTATTTTGGAATCTCACAAACAGATTATGGGGATGGTGATTATAAGGCAGATAATAAGCGATTTATTACCCGTTGGAAACTAGAACCAAAACCAGAAGATGCAGCAGCTTATGCAGCAGGTACCTTAGTAGAACCAGCAAAGCCGATTGTCTATTATGTCGATCCAGCAATGCCTGAAGTTTGGCGAACGTATATCAAACAAGGAATCGAAGATTGGCAACCAGCCTTTGAAAAAGCAGGATTTAAAAATGCGATCATCGCTAAAGATCCTCCGTCAAAAGAAGAAGATCCAGATTGGAGTCCAGAGGATGTACGTTACTCCGTTATTCGTTATATCACCACAGAAATTCAAAATGCACAAGGTCCGCACGTACATGATCCGCGTACAGGAGAAATTTTAGAAAGTGATATTCTTTGGTATCATAACATCATGAAGCTATTACGCAACTGGTATTTAACTCAAGGAGCAGCGGTTGATCCAAATGCTCGTAAAGTTAAATTTAGCCGAGAACTAATGGGAGAGTTGATTCGATTCGTTGCTGCTCACGAAGTAGGACACACACTTGGACTACCACATAACATGGGATCTAGTGTAGCTTATCCGGTAGATTCTTTACGGTCACCTACTTTTACAGCAACCCACGGAACCGCTCCTTCAATTATGGATTATGCGCGTTTTAATCATATCGCTCAGCCAGGAGATGGAGTGACTAATTTATTTCCAAGAGTAGGAGAGTATGATGATTGGTCAATTATGTATGGGTATAAATTAATTCCAAATGCTAGCTCAGCAGAAGCGGAAAGAGCAACACTCAATGGATGGATTAAAGAAAGAGCAGATGATCCTGCAATGCGTTTTGGTCGTCAAACTAGGGACCCTGCAGATCCTACCGCTCAGACGGAAGACTTAGGAGATGATCCAGTAAAATCAGCTACCTATGGAACCAATAATCTAAAACTAATGGTCCCACAACTGGTTTCTTGGATGAAAGAAGATGGAGAAGATTATGAGGAATTAGAAGAAGTATATGATGCGGTTTATGGTCAATTAGGAAAATATCTTCGTCATGTAGCTACTACAGTTGGAGGCATTTATAATTACCAAAAAACGGGAGATGAAGAAGGAGTGATCTACACTCCAGTAGAAAAGAGTAAGCAAGAGGCAGCTATGCAATATCTAAATGCTAATATTTTTGAAACACCAAAATGGTTGTTGGATAATAATATACTTCAACGAATCGAGTCTGATGGTGCAACTCAACGGATGTTACGTCTTCAGTCCGGTGTGCTAAATCGTTTGTTAGTACCAGATAGATTAAATCGAATGGTCGAGTCTACGGCACTACATGGTGCTAACACTTACACGATAGTTGATTTATTTGGTGATCTTAAAGATGGAATATGGAACAATGATGGAGGAGATCTTTATCAACGAAATTTACAAAGAGCATTTGTAGATAAGATGGGCGAAGTGTTGGCAAGTAAAAGCAATGAAATAGATCAGACCGATATTCGTGCTGTTGCTTTTGGAACCCTCTCTGATATCAAAAAGTCAGTTAGTTCTCGAGCCAGTGGTAATGGAATTTCTAGTTACCATTATCAAGATATTAACAATCGTATCCAGCAGATTTTAGATGGCAAATATGAACTGCCTAAAAAGAGATAATCTGATTCATTAAAATTAAAAAGTCGTTGAAAGTATAGATTTACTTTCAACGACTTTTTTTATCAAAAAAATAAAACTGTAAAATTTCAAATCCTATTCATGAACGCGTTAAAAGGGACATTATTAATTATTCATTACCTAATTATTAATTATTCCCCTTTTCATACTTCACCGCTCCACCTACGATCGTCATCATCACTTCTGTAGTTGGAATAGCATCAGCTGGACAGGTCAATAAATTATTAGACAAAATCACGATGTCTCCTAACTTTCCAATCTCTAGACTTCCTTTATCTTTTTCTTCAAAAGCAGCATAAGCGTTTCCTAAAGTATACGAATACAAAGCCTCTTCTCGCGTCATACTTTGTTCCGGAAAAAATTCCATTCCTGTATCTTGTCGTTTTCTAGTAACAGAAGCATAAATACTTGCCAGTGCGCTGACATCTTCTACGGGAGCATCTGTACCATTGGCTACCACAACCCCTGCATCTAACAAACTTCGCCAAGGATAAGCACCAAATTTCGAACGTTCTACTCCTAATCGACTGACGACAAAAGGAGCATCAGAAGTACAATGAATACCTTGCATAGAAGCAATCACTCCCATTTTTTTAAACCTTGGAATATCATTTGGATCGAGATGTTGTGCATGTTCAATTCTCCAACGCCATGCCTCTTTCTTAGGATGGTTGGGTAATAATTCTTCGAAAATATTTAGTACCTCTTGATTTGCGCGATCGCCGATCGCGTGTACACACAATTGTAGATCATGTTTTACAGCGAGGCTTGCAATGTTTTTTACTTCTTCAATGGTCGTAGTATTTTGCCCTGTAAAATTAGGCTTATCTGCATAGGGTCTAAGTAACCAAGCACCAAAAGAGCCGAGTGCACCGTCTACTTCTGTTTTGATCGCTCGGACACTAAAAAAATTATTTCCTGCATCTATGATCGGAAAATTGGATAGCTTTCCATTATTCATTTCTTTATAACTATGACGAACCATTGCCCAAAGCCGAAGGTCTAGTTCTCCTTTTTCAGCCATTTTTTTGTACCGTTCTATTTCAATAAAACTACTTCCTGCATCTTGAAAAGAAGTGATTCCTTTAGCGAGACATTCTTGTTCTGCCAGTGCGATACCTTCTTCCCACAATGCTAGTTTTTCCTCCTCAGGAATCTTAGTAAGATAATCTTGATAACTACCCGAAATTACTTTCATCGCGCGTTCTTCAAATACTCCGATGGCATTTCCATTACTATCTTTAATGATTTCTCCACCAACTGGATTAGGTGTTTCGGTGCTGACGCCAGCGGTTGCCATCGCTGCTTTATTTGCAAATAACGCATGGCCACTAGCGTGATATAAGATCACCGGATTATTGGGTGAAACAGCGGACAATTGATCGTGGAATGGATATCCATGAATTTGTTGATCAAGTTTAGTATCCCATTTTTCTTGATGCCAACCACGTCCTTCGATCCAGACACCGGGTTCGAGGGTAGCTGCTTTTGCTGCGACCTGATCGACGATTTCTTGCCAGTTTTTAGAAGCCAGAAAATTAAGATGGATGAGGCTTTTTCCAAGATTGCTAAAGTGACCATGTCCTTCAATAAATCCCGGCATGGCAAACTGACCATTGAGGTCAATGGCTTTTTTAGCGGAGGATTGATATTTTTCTACAAGTTCAGAACCACCAATGGCGGAGATTCGGCCATCCGATATTGCGAGCGCAGTAGCACTAGGTTGGTTTGTGTTAATGGTAGAAAAGTTTCCATTGTAAAGAAATAGGTCGACCTCAGAATTAGAACTGTCTTTACAACTAAAAATTAATAAGAAGATAAAAAGGTAGATTAAGTTTTTCATGAAGGTGATTTTTTATTTCGTTCTAATGTTGCAATAAATAGTTCCCAGAAGTCTTCGTAAGGAATCGTTTCAATGGTGGTGTTTTTCCAATTTGAATTACTCTCTTTGTGTATCTCTAATTTTTTTAAATATGGGGCAGCGTGTCGCTGAACTGCAATTGGGTGGAAGTTATGTTTAGGAATCAGTAGGATCATTCTGAGAAAACAAGTGATCCGAAAACTATCTTGTTTTCTTAAATATTTTTGATTGTAAGCTTTGAGATTATCTACTCTGTCAATGATGGCGCCGTGGTCTTTTTTGATTAATAGTAATAAGAATTGAACGAATAAGATCAAGGTATTTGTTCCTTTTTTATCTTTAGAAAAAGCGGGAAGATCATTGATGAATTTTGTGATTCTGATTTTTGACTTTACCGGATAAGTGGGTGCTATTTTTTCTAAGGTTACTAGAATATAATATAACATTTCAAAAATGATAAAATGTTCTTTAAAGAAATTGATTGGTGATTTATCAATTTTATTATCTTTAAAAAGTTGTAACGCTTCTCCTAAGTATTGGTAACGTTCGGTTGTAAAACATAGGATCGTGTAATAATAAACACAAGATAATTTATTGAAATCTGATAAGTTTATGGTTTTAAGTCTAAGAAGAATTAATGCCTTACCTTTTTCAAATTCTTTTAGAGAAACATGCGCTTCCATCATGGCATTATGAAAGAGTGTTTCTAGGTTTGGAGAATTAAAGGGGACCATCATTTTAAGTCCTTCTTGACAACATTGGATGGTTCCAGGAATATCACGATGAATTAATCGATCATGTAAGTAAGCGTGGTAGGTGTAATAAATAGTTAATGGAGAATAATCTGTTTTTATGGTTTTAATTTTTTCTAAAGAATCGCTTAAAAATTCTTTTACTTGATTGATCTCAGTTTTAGGATTATCAACCAACATAGAATATTCACTATTTATAGTACTTAGTTCTATTTGTACGTTTATAAATTGTTGAAAATATTTTACTTCATTGTTATATTGACGAAATTCTTTATGCTGTTTTTGGTTGGCAGCCGTAGCTCTCAAGAGCAAAGATAAGCTCAGACCTGCATGAGGATTAAAAGCTGCTTTAGCTTTTGAAAGACTGGATTTTGCTAATGAATAAGAAAGCTTTCTTTCCCCTAGTTTAGCTAAAACATTACAAACAATTGATAGCTGATTTGCTAAAAAATAATCCCTTTGGATCCGTGAGGTAAATATTTTTTCGGGGTCAATTAAAAATAGGCTATACAGTAATCTATTTTGTAAACGGTATTTGAGTCTTTTAAAATTTATGTTACTAGCATCTGTTCCATAAAGTGCTTGTGCAGCGCTATCCTCGTCTTCAAAACTACCATCACTAAAGCCTTTGACTAATTTAAAAGTTTTAGAACCTTTATTGGTAGGCAAACCCGTGTGATCTCGGTAGTGAGTTCGGTGCTTATTTAATACCTTGATTAAATTTTTTAGGATTTCCATAATCTAATCAAAGAAACAAAATTTCCTTCAATCAGATAGTATAAATTTCTAGAAAGCTTTTCCCGATAGGGTAGGAGCATCCGTCTTAGCTCTGATGTTCGATTGGATTTAGAATGGCCATTATCCGATTATATAATTCATGTGGTTTGAAGGGTTTTGACAAATAATCATTGATTCCTATTGAAAGACATTTCTCTTCTTCTGGTTGAGAAGCATTTGCAGTAAGGGCTAAAATAGGAACGGAGCTAGTCGTTCTAATTTTTTGAGAAGCAATTATTCCATTCATGACGGGCATTTGTATATCCATCAGAATTATATCGTAATCGTTTTTTTGATGTTTTTCTACCGCTATTTGTCCATTATCAGCAATATCAACCGATACCTGATCTGACCAAGAAGTTAGTACCTTTTTGGTAGCTAGTTGATTTAAAAAATGATCTTCTACCAATAATATTCGTAGAGCAGAAGTTGGAATATCTCCTTGTATTCTTAGCGGTTGTTTATCAATTTCTACTGGGATGGTAATTAGGAAAACAGTATTTTCGTTACCTTCAGATTGGAAAGATAAATTACCATTGATAATTTTAATCAACTTAGTGACGATGGCCATACCAATGATCCGTTTCTTTTCTTCGTCTTCTTCTGGATTATAGATTTCAAGAATCTTTTCTGCTGCGTGTAAATCTTCAATTTCTTCTTCATCTAACTTTAATCCTTCACTCTCTAATGAGAAGATCAATTCGTAATTTTTAGGAGTAATTTTCTGAGCGCTAGCTTTAAAAGACAAACGTTTTTGTTTTTCTGTTTTCGCAATCAAAAAGTCAATTAGATTATAGAGAATTTGGGTGATCTTTTTAGTATCACTAATGATCTTGTCGGGTATACTTTCATCAATGAGAAAGTTTAAGTCAATATTGGCATTATCAGTTCTCATTTTTACGACTCTTTTCATGCTTTCCATGAATGCAAGAATCTCGAAACTCTCTTTTTCAGCTTCAATTTTATCAGAAACCAAAACCGAAAAATTCATCAGATTATTAATCATAATCGATAGATCGTCCACGGAGGTCTTTAATCCATCAATTAATTCTGTTTGATCTGGTGAAATCTCTGTTTTTTCTATTAAAAATAATAGGTTGATGACAGAAGATAAAGGTGTTCTAATATGGAAACTAATATCCGCTAATGCTTCATCTTTTATTCTACCAGCCTTTGTGTTGATATTCTTTTCAATGATCAACTCTTCTGTTATCTTTTGTCGGGTAATATCTTGTAAAGTACCAGAAAGGAAAAGTTTTTGACGAATTTCATCAAAATTCATCTTGGCCTGAATAGAAATATGTTTGATGGAACGCCCTTTAATAATTATTCGATGGGTAAGATGATGAAGTTGACCATCTTTGGCAGCTAACTCAAAAAAGTCTTGAACTTTTTCTTTGTCTTCAGGATGCGTATAATTTATATAATCAGAAAGGGTAGGGATCATGCTATTGAGCGGAAATCCGAAAATCCGAAAAATCTCATCAGCCCATAGCATTTTGTTATCAACAATATTCATTTCCCAATTACCAAAATTTGCCATTTCTTGAGCTTCCACGAATCGTTTCTCACTAATAGCTAGCTCTCTAGCTGTGGCCTTGATTTTTTGGTTGTTTGTTACGCGGTGTAATGCGTAGCGGATAGAACGTCCGAGAAGCTTACCATCAAATTGGCCTTTGACTAGGTAGTCCATCGCACCAGCTTTGATTGCCTGATTACCAATTAACTCGTTATTTGTTCCAGTCATGATAATGACTGGTGTATCGGGACAACGTTTTAAAAATGACGTAAGTGTTTTAAACCCGGTAGAATCGGGAAGGGATAAGTCTAGAAGTACCATAGATATTTCCTGATTCTCAATGAGGGTCGCACCTTCAAAAAGGGTAGAAACAGTATGTAATTCATATCTTACTGAGGATGACTTCAGCATATTGCTGATCAACCTGACATCACCTGGATTATCTTCAATTAATAGAAGATGTAAGGTAGTATTGACATTCATAAAGTGGAGGCTTTTACTACAGCGTTCTTATTTAGTTTTTTAATAAATTCTAAGAGATCATAGAGGGTAAGATCGCTGTAGTCAGCCAAAAATCCTCAATCTTTTGTATAATGTCAAAGAATTTATCGAAATCGACAGGTTTATTTAAATAACAGTTTACATGTAGGTTATAACTCTTAAGTATATCCTGATCTGCATCAGAAGTAGTTAAAACAATAATTGGTATTCTTCGAAGGTTGTCGTCACTTTTTACTTTTTCTAATACTTCTCGACCATCCATTTTAGGAAGATTCAAATCTAGAAGAATCAAATCTGGACTTTTCTTGTTTTGATATTCCCCTTTTTTATACAGATAATTAATTGCTTCTACACCATCCATCACCACATCTAGGTTCACATTCTTACGACCTTCTTTAAATGCTTCTTGAGTTAATCTGACATCACCAGGGTTATCCTCAATTAAAAGGATTGTAATGGAACTTTGATTGTCATTCATATTATTAAATTTTATCTTTGATACGGCACTTTATTAAAGAGGTTGCATAGGATGTATTAATAAGTTTTTTTTACTGATCTCATTGGTTAACTTTGCCGGAGTTTTAAACAACTTCTATATTAGAAAACTATCAAAATTCACTTTTATGCTATCAGTTGAGCATCTACAAGAATTGTTCCTTAAGTATTTAAAAAAAGAACGGTTTCATCAATCTCCTGTAGAATTATATGATCCAGTTAATTACATCCTCCAATTAGGAGGCAAACGCCTACGTCCTGTATTGTTGTTAATGGGAGCTAATCTTTTCTCAGAAAAAATAGATCACGCCTTGCCAGCGGCTTTAGCAATCGAAATTTTTCATAATTTTAGTTTAGTTCATGATGATATTATGGATGAAGCTCCGTTACGTCGAGGGCAGCCTACCGTACATATTAAGTATGGCCAAAATGCAGGAATTCTTTCGGGTGATGTGATGTTGATCTTAACTTATCAATACCTTAACCAGTTACAGGACCCTAGTCAATTACCGGCTATCTTGAAGATTTTCAATCGTTTAGCAGTAGAAGTTTGCGAAGGTCAGCAGTATGATATGAATTTTGAAACACAAGAATCAGTTGAAATTGCTGGTTATCTTAAGATGATTGAACTAAAAACTTCCGTTCTAATCGCTGGAGGACTTAAAATGGGGGCATTGATTGGAGGGGCTGGTGAAAAAGATGCTAATGAGCTTTATGAGTTTGGTCGTAATATTGGAATTGCCTTTCAATTGCAAGATGATATTTTGGATACATTCGGAGATCCAGAAAAATTTGGTAAAAAAGTAGGCGGTGATATTGCTCAGAATAAAAAAACCTTTTTATTATTAAGCTCAATGGAACAGGCAAAAGGCCAAGATAGAGCAAATCTAATGGCAGCACTCTCTCAAACTACTGATCCAACCAAAAAAATTCAAGCAGTAACAAATATTTATCGAAAGTTAAAGGTAAAAGAACAAGCCACTGAATTAATGGATGATTACCTACAAAAAGCATTTAGCCATCTTGATAAGGTAAAAGTGGAGCCGTCTCGTAAAAAATTATTACGAAATCTAGCTAATCAGTTGATGATGAGGGAGATATAAAAAAGGAGCAACCACATTAATGGTTACCCCTCACACTATGAAACACTATATTTTTTCGACAAGAGCCGCTATTATTATCTTTTGATTCTACTAAAATATACAATTAAATGCTAATTTCAAAATTTTATAAAAAACCTATAGAGTTGTAAATAATGCGTAAATGTACATTGTTGAATTCATTTTTCCAAAAATATTTTTCCAGACCACCAATTTTTTTCAATAATTGCATTATTTTTTATATAAAAATTCAAAGCTGGTTCATTCCAGTCTAAGACTTGCCATTTGACCATAACCGCTTTCTTTTCTTTGGCTACTGCCAAATAGGCGTCAAATAATAATTGACCAACTCCATTTTTTCGGTAGGCTTCCCTTACCACAAAGTCTTCTAAATATAACATCTTCCCCTTCCAAGTCGAATAACTCATATAATATATGGTCGTACCAACAACATCTTCCCCATCAAGTGCTACATTTGCCTCAAATATGCCTGCTTCAAAGTCATTTTGATAATCTTCTAAGGTAGCAGTTACCGCATTTGGTTCTTTTTCATAGACTGCTAATTCTTGGACAAGACCATAAATTGCGGCAAGATCTCTTTTTTTTGCTTTTCGGACAGTAATTTCACCCATAATCGGCCTTTAAAATGTAAAATGATATAGCTAAAAAATAAATATAATTTCTCTTTTGAATTTCACCTAAATAGTCTTATCTTTGCATTCGTTTTGGAGAGCGGTGGATGATGAAAATCAAAAAAAACACTTTATCCTTCAAAAAAAACACAATTTACACCTTTCTAATTAAGGTGTTTATAATTCATTAAAAAGAAAAGATTAGACTGTATGCCGACTATTAATCAACTTGTACGTAAAGGCAGAAAGAAAATTGTGGAAGCGAGTAAGTCTCGTGCCCTAGATTCTTGTCCTCAAAAACGAGGTGTTTGCACTAGAGTATATACTACTACTCCTAAGAAGCCGAACTCTGCCCTTCGTAAAGTAGCTAAGGTTCGTCTTACCAACGGTATTGAGGTTATTGCCTATATCCCTGGTGAAGGTCACAATCTACAAGAACACTCAATTGTACTTATCCGTGGAGGTCGTGTAAAAGATCTACCTGGTGTACGTTACACAGTTGTACGTGGTGCATTAGATACCGCCGGTGTAACGGATCGTCTACAGAGTCGTTCAAAATATGGAACAAAGCGTCCAAAGAAATAATAAAATTAGTTATCAGAAATCACGTTTAGCTCATGCGTAAAAGAAAACCTAAAGTAAGACATATTGCCCCTGATCCTCGATTCGGAGATCCATTGGTAACTCAGTTTGTGAACAACATGATGTTGTCAGGTAAGAAAAGTACTGCACTTACTGTATTCTACGAGGCGATGGATATCGTGAAGGAGAAAACTAATGAAGATGAACATGCTGTTTGGAAGAAAGCTTTAAACAATGCAATGCCTCAAGTGGAAGTACGTAGCCGAAGAATCGGTGGTGCTACTTTCCAAATTCCTACTGAAATTCGTGCTAAACGAAAAATTTCTATCGGAATGAAATGGTTGATTCGATTTGCTCGTACCCGTAGTGGTAAAGGATTTGCCGAAAAAATGGCAGCAGAGCTAATCGCAGCAAGCAGAGGAGAAGGTGCTGCTGTGAAACGTAAGGAAGATACGCACAAAATGGCGGAATCTAACCGAGCTTTTGCACACTTTAAAGTTTAATAACAGAGATTTATCATCAACAATTTATTATCCTTATAGACTAAAAAAATTATGGCTAGAGATCTTAGATTTACGAGAAATATTGGTATTGCCGCACATATTGACGCCGGTAAAACAACTACCACAGAACGAATCCTTTATTACACTGGATTGAGTCACAAAATTGGTGAAGTACACGATGGTGCTGCAACCATGGACTGGATGGAGCAAGAGCAGGAAAGAGGTATCACAATTACTTCAGCAGCGACAAAGACAGAATGGAAGTGGGAAGATCAAATGTATACGGTAAACATTATCGATACGCCTGGTCACGTTGATTTTACAGTTGAAGTTGAGCGTTCTTTACGTGTATTAGATGGTACCGTTGCATTATTTTGCGCAGTATCTGGTGTAGAACCACAATCTGAAACTGTTTGGCGTCAAGCTAATAGATATAAAGTACCTCGTATTGGATTCGTTAATAAAATGGACCGTACAGGAGCTGATTTCTTCGCAGTAGTGAAAGATGTTAGAGATAAATTAGGAGCAAATGCAATTCCTTTGCAGATTCCTATCGGTGCTGAAGAAAATTTCCGTGGAGTTGTTGATTTGATGACTAACAAAGCCATCATCTGGGACGACGAAACACAAGGAATGACTTTCAAAGAAATTCCAATTCCTGAAGATTTAACTGAAATCGTTAATACTTCTCGTGCAGAACTAGTGGAAGCTATTGCTGAATATGATGAGAAATTGTTAGAAAAGTTTTTCGAAGATCCGGATTCAATTACGCTAGAAGAAATGCGTGCAGCTATCCGTCAGGCTACCATCGATATGACTATTTGTCCAATGATGTGTGGTTCTGCTTTCAAAAATAAAGGAGTACAAGCATTACTAGATGCAGTATGTACTTTCTTACCTTCACCAATGGATATCGAAGCTGTAACTGGAACTCACCCAGATACAGAGGAAGAAATTCAACGTAAGCCAAACTCAGAGGAACCATTTGCTGCTTTAGCATTCAAAATTGCCACAGATCCTTTCGTAGGTCGTTTAGCATTCTTCCGCGTTTATAGTGGAGCATTAGATGCAGGTTCTTACGTATTAAATACACGTTCTGATAATAAAGAGAGAATCTCTCGTATCTATCAGATGCACGCAAACAAACAAAATCCAGTATCTAGAGTAGAGGCAGGAGATATCGCAGCAGGTGTTGGATTTAAAGATATTCGTACTGGAGATACACTTTGTGATCTTAAAAATCCGATCATTCTAGAAAGTATGACTTTCCCTGATCCTGTAATCGGAATCGCAATTGAGCCTAAAACTCAAAGTGATGTAGAAAGATTAGGTATGGCACTCGGTAAACTTGCCGAAGAAGATCCTACTTTCAAAGTACGATACGACGAAGATACTAACCAAACTGTAATTAGCGGAATGGGAGAGTTACACCTCGAAATTATCGTGGATCGCCTAAAAAGAGAATTCAAAGTAGAATGTAACCAAGGTGCGCCTCAGGTTAACTACAAAGAAGCACTTACAGAAACCGTTGATCACCGTGAACGTCTAAAGAAGCAAACGGGTGGTTCTGGTCTTTTCGCTGATATTCAGTTTGAATTAGGACCAGCAGATAAGGAATTCCTTGAAAGCGAAGACTTCAAAAACGGAAAAGTACAATTACAATTTGTTAACAATATCACCGGTGGATCTATTCCTAAGGAATTGTTGGCTCCAACTGAAAAGGGTTTCAAAGCCATGATGAAGAATGGTATCTTAGCAGGATACAATATTGATAGCATGAAAGTGCGTGTTTACGATGGTTCTATTCACCAAGTGGATTCTAAACCAATCGCATTCGAACTTTGTGCAAAAGAAGGTTTCAAAGCAGCAGCTCACAAAGCAAAACCTGTTTTATTGGAGCCAATCATGAAACTAGAAGTAGTAACTCCAGAAGATTATGTAGGATCTGTTATCGGTGACCTTAACCGTCGTCGTGGAATCCCTACCGGTCAGGAACCACGTCCAGGTGGTGCAGTAGCCATTCAGGCAACCGTACCTTTAGCAGAAATGTTCGGTTACGTAACTACTTTAAGAACGATTACATCAGGTCGTGCTTCTTCCACTATGGAATTTGCCAGCTACGAAGCAGCTCCTAAGAGTATTGCTGAAGAAGTAATCGAAAAAGCAAAAGGCGCAGTTAACTCATAGTTAACTTTCCTTTTTTAAAAATTGAAAAGAAACGTTGCCGGTCGATTCCGGTCTGCCGGCAACTATTATATTTTATTTAACATCCAACAGGGTAATGAATCAAAAAATCAGAATCAAACTCCGATCTTACGACCACAATTTAGTTGATAAGTCAACTGAAAAAATTGTTAAGACTGTAAGAAATAGTGGAGCTGTAGTGACTGGACCGATTCCGCTGCCAACCGAGAAGAAAATCTTCACTGTACTGCGGTCCCCGCACGTCAACAAGAAATCTCGCGAGCAGTTTCAGTTACGCACCCACAAGAGATTAATCGAAATCTACACGCCTACGCAGAAAACCGTAGACGCATTATCTAAGCTAGAATTGCCTAGTGGTGTAGATATACAGGTAAAGTTGACATAAACTTTCAAAGAAAAAATAATTAACGAGGCGTTATTTATAGCTCCTCAATTATAAAAAAAGTGTACCAGTACTGAACTAGCTATTTTTAGCTAAAAAGTATCGAAAATTAAGTATCTTCGCGGATCCTTAGTAAAAATGGCTGCGTTGTAGTCGCCAGATACTATTGTTCTGTATATTATTTATACATAAAATCATATTGTTGTGAACGGTATAATAGGTAAAAAAATAGGTATGACTAGCGTTTTTGATGACGCTGGAAATAACCTCGCCTGCACAGTTATTGAAGCAGGTCCATGTGTTATCACTCAAGTAAAAACAGAGGATGGCATAGACGGATATAATTCTTTACAGTTAGGATTTGGCGAAGTAAAAGCCAAAAATTCTACTAAAGCCATGATTGGTCATTTCGAAAATGCTAAGACTGCGCCTAAACGTAAAGTTGTCGAATTCCGTGATTTCGATTTAGATGCCTTAAACGGTATGACTGATGACGATGGCAAGACTGCTGATCCAGTTGCTAAATCAATCGGTGACATTATCGAAGCTTGGGAAGTTTTCCAAGAAGGAGATAAAGTAAATGTAGTCGGAACTTCTAAAGGTAAAGGTTTCCAAGGGGTAGTAAAACGATATAACTTCAAAGGGGTAAACGATGCTACTCACGGTCAACATAACCGACAGCGTGCTCCTGGTTCTATCGGTGCCGCTTCTTATCCTGCAAAAGTATTTAAAGGAATGAGAATGGCCGGTCGTATGGGTGGTAAACGAATTACTGCCGAAAATTTGGAAGTTGTAAAAATCTTCCCAGAGAAAAACATTATCCTGATCAAAGGTGCAGTACCGGGTCATAAGGGTGCATTCGTAATCATTGAAAAGTAATTCAGCAATGAAAATCGATATAATCAACATAGATGGCCAGTCAACTGGCAAGCAAGTAGAGCTTCCTGAAGATATCTTCGGAGTAGAGCCTAACGAGCACGCGGTTTACCTTGCGGTAAAATTGCACTTGGCTAACAAACGTCAGGGAACAAACAAAACTAAGGAACGTGGAGAAGTGAAGGGGTCAACCCGGAAAATTAAGCGTCAAAAGGGAACAGGTACAGCCCGTGCGGGTGATATCAAAAATCCTTTATTCCGAGGTGGTGGTAGAGTCTTTGGACCTCGTCCAAGAACTTACGATATGAAGGTGAACAAAAAAGTTCGCTCTTTAGCTAGAAAGTCTGCTTTGTCTGACAAGCAAGCTCAAGGAAATATCGTAGTGATTGAAGACTTTACCTTCGAAGCCCCAAAAACAAAGGAGTTTAGAGGAATCCTTGATAAGTTAAATCTTTCTGATAAGAAATCAGTATTGGTTACTGGAGATATGGATAAGCAATTATACTTATCTAGCCGTAACCTTCCTAAAGCATCCGTAACACGTGCTTCAGATCTGAATACATACGAAATCGTTAAAGCTCAAACTTTGGTCCTTTCAGAAGGAGCGATTGAGCAAATTAAAGCCACCTTCGCTAAATAATAAGATCATGGCAAAGAATAGTATTTTAATCAAACCCATTATCACTGAAAAGTCTGAACGACTAACAGAAGATCGTGGTCAATATAGCTTCTTGGTTAACAAATCTTCTAACAAGATTGAGATCAAAAAAGCAGTCGAAAAAATGTACAGTGTCAGTGTGACATCTGTCAACACAATCACCATGCCTGGTAAAGCTAAATCTCGTAACACCCGTTCTGGTGTTGTACGAGGGAAAAGCTCTTCCTACAAAAAAGCAATCATTACAGTTGCAGATGGTGAAGACATCGATTTCTTCGGCGAAGTATAAACTTAATTTAGATACGCCTCTTAGAGGATTGAACTGATAAATTTTTAAGAAATGCCAGTTAAAAAGTATAGTCCCGTTACACCGGGTACGCGTTTTAGAGTAGGAAATACTTATTCGGCTATCACTACTGATAAACCGGAAAAAAGCCTACTAGCTCCTATCTCAAGAACAGGAGGTCGTAACCGTACCGGTAAAATGACCACACGTAACCGTGGAGGTGGACACAAAAGAAAATACCGTGTTATTGACTTTAAGCGTGATAAGGATGGAATTCCAGCAACGGTTAAGTCTATCGAATACGATCCGAATCGTACTGCTTTCATCGCATTATTGTTTTATGCTGACGGTGAAAAGCGATACATCATTGCTCCTGACGGACTAAAAGTTGGTGACAATGTTGTTTCTGGAGCAGACGCTACACCTGATACAGGTAACACAATGTTGTTGGATAAAATTCCTTTTGGAGCAGTAATCCACGCTATCGAACTTCAACCAGGTCGTGGCGCAGCATTAGCAAGAAGTGCTGGTACTTACGGTCAGTTAATGGGACGGGAAGGAAAGTATGTTGTCGTAAAATTACCTTCTGGTGAGGTTCGTCGTATCTTATCTACTTGTCGTGCTACCATCGGTACTACTTCAAATCCAGATCACGGATTACAAGTATTAGGAAAGGCTGGACGAAAGCGCTGGTTAGGACGTCGTCCAAGAGTAAGAGGGGTAGCAATGAACCCAGTTGATCACCCAATGGGTGGTGGTGAAGGTAAATCTTCAGGTGGACACCCAAGATCACGTACTGGTATCATGGCGAAAGGTCAGAAGACTCGTAACAATAAGAAAAATTCTACCAAGCTGATTATTACCAAGCGTAAGTCAACTAACAAAAACAAATAAAATACCTTTATAATGGCTAGATCAGTAAAAAAAGGACCTTATATATTCCACAAGCTACTTACCAAATTGGAAAAAGCTAAGGAATCAAAGAAAAAAACAGTTATTAAAACTTGGTCCCGTTCTTCGATGATTATTCCCGATATGGTAGGAGAAACCATCGCAGTTCACAACGGAAAAACTTTTGTTCCGGTATTCGTTACCGAAAACATGGTAGGACATAAGCTAGGAGAATTTTCTCCAACTCGTTCTTTCCGAGGACACTCAGGTAACAGAAAGTAATCGCGATACTTCGTGAGTACTTTTTAAAAAAATTAAAATTTTATAAATCTTTATACAATGGAAGCTGTAGCTAAATTGAGAAATTGTCCAATGTCTGCCCGCAAAATGCGCTTGGTAGTTGACAATATTCGTGGTAAGCGAATTGATCATGCTTTAGATTTACTCCGTTACACTAACAAAGAAGCGGCAAAGTGGTTAGAGAAATTACTACTTTCTGCCATCGGTAACTGGGAATATAAGACTGATATGAGTCTTAGTGCAGATGATTTTGATCTGGTAATAAAAACTGCCTTTGTAGATCAAGGTAGAATGCTAAAACGTTTTCAGCCTGCTCCTCAAGGACGTGCGCACCGAATTCGTAAGCATAGTAACCACGTAACAATTGTAGTAGAAAACCGAATTGCAACTGATTACGATAATGCTGATGCTGCAGTAGCAACAACAGAAGCTGAATAAAATAATTTAATAAACTATATTATATACCTCAATTATGGGTCAAAAGACAAATCCAATTGGTAATCGTTTAGGAATCGTCAAAGGATGGGAATCAAGCTGGTTCGGTGGAAAGGATTTTGCGGACAAAGTGGTTCAGGATGAAAAAATCCGAGTTTACCTACATGCACGTATTCGTCGAGGAGGCATTGCAAGAATTGTTATCGAACGTACACTTAAGCGTATTACCGTAACAATCCACACTTCTCGCCCTGGTATCATTATCGGTAAAGGTGGAACAGAAGTAGATCGTATCCGTGAGGAGTTGAAAAAGTTGACTGGTAACGATGTACAAATTAATATCATCGAAATTCGTAAGCCTGAAATGAATTCAGCTTTAGTAGGTGAGTCTGTAGCAAAGCAAATTGAGGCGAGAATCAATTATCGTCGTGCCATCAAAATGGCAATCCAAGCTGCTATGCGTGCTGGTGCTGAAGGAATTAAAGTGAGAATCTCTGGTCGTTTGAACGGAGCTGAAATGGCTCGATCAGAAGAATATAAAGAAGGTCGTACACCACTACATACCTTCCGTGCAGATATCGATTACGCATTGACAGAAGCACAGACCGTATATGGTAAGATCGGAATCAAAGTATGGATCTGTAAAGGTGAAGTATTAGGAAAGCCTGATTTATCTCCAAATGGTCGAGTCGACTCGAAGCGAAACGATCGTGGTGGAAGAGGAAATAGAAGAGGAAATGATCGTGGAGGTCGTAATAATGACCGTCGTCGATAGTCTTATTACCCACTAGGGAATTCATTAAAAAAAATGTACCTTTGCCCCTGTTTTTTTCAGAGGCATTAAAACAGTAAAAATTTAGGAAATGTTACAGCCAAAAAGAACGAAATATCGCAAGGCGCAAAAGGGAAGAAACCGAGGTCTTGCACACCGTGGAAGCTCTATTTCTTTTGGATCTTTTGGACTCAAAACTTTAGATGCCGGATGGATTACTAATCGTCAGATTGAATCTGCTCGTATCGCCATGACCCGTTACATGAAAAGAGAGGGTAACGTTTGGATTAGAATCTTCCCAGACAAACCTATTACTGCTAAGCCGCAAGAGGTACGGATGGGTAAGGGTAAAGGACCACTATCTCATTATGTAGCAGTGGTAAGACCTGGTCGGATCATGTTCGAAATGGACGGAGTACCTTTAGAAACTGCTAAAGAAGCATTACGTCTAGCAGCACAAAAATTACCAGTGCAAACGAAATTCGTAATCAGAGCTGATTACACGGAGGAATAATATCATAATATAAAAAGTACGTTTTTAATTTATATAAAATGGCAACCAAGAAATTTTTAGAACTCAAAGGGTATTCGGACGAAGAACTGGCTAGCCAGCTCCAAGTTACGGAAACGGATTACCATAAATTGGTTTTTGATCACGGAGTTAAAGGCCTAGACAATCCATTGGAAATTCGTGAATTTCGACGTGATATAGCACGTATGAAAACAGAAGTCCGTCGCCGAGAATTAGAGAACATGACCGAAGCTCAGCTGGCCAATCGTTCTAATATTCGTCGCCGTAGAAAGAAAAAATCTTAATCATCAATTGTAGCGTTAAGTCAATATCATGACAGAAAAAACATTAAGAAAGCAAAGAGTCGGGGTGGTATCCAGTAGTAAAATGGATAAAACTATCACCATTGTAGTTGAAAGAAAACTACGTCACCCGATCTACGGAAAATTCGTAAAGAAAACCAAAAAATTTGCAGCTCATGACGAGAACAATGAGTGCAATGAAGGTGATACTGTACGGATCATGGAGACCCGTCCATTAAGTAAGCGCAAAAGATGGCGTTTAATTGAAATTATTGAACGAGCAAAGTAATTCTGCTCTCTTTTAGGAAATATATATTAAATAAGCAGTCATGATACAGCAAGAATCCAGATTAAAAGTTGCGGACAATAGTGGAGCCAAAGAAGTGCTTTGCATCCGTGTACTGGGAGGATCTAAAAGAAGATATGCTTCTATTGGTGACCTCATTGTAGTCACTGTTAAGGAGACTTCTCCTGGAGGTGTAAAAAAAGGTACGGTTTCAAGAGCCGTTATCGTACGAACAAAAAAAGAAATACGGAGAAAAGATGGTTCTTACATCCGATTCGACGACAACGCAGTAGTTCTACTAACTGAAGCCGACGAACCTAGAGGAACTCGTATCTTTGGACCTGTTGCCCGTGAACTACGTGATCGCGATTACATGCGAATCGTGTCATTGGCTCCCGAAGTATTATAATCATTTTATAAATTTAAGTGCAATGGCTAAGCAAGCTAATTCTAAAATACCAACTCATAAACTCAAAGTCAAAAAAGGCGATAGAGTAATGGTTATAGCAGGTGCTGATAAAGGAAAATCTGGAGAAATCCTACAAGTTTTTCCTGGTAAGAACCGCGTAATTATTGAAGAGGTAAACATTCGAAAAAAACATCAAAAACCAACTCAGGACAATCCCGGTGGGATCACTGAAATGGCAGCTTCTATCCATGTTTCCAATATCATGTTGATTGACCCTAAATCTGGTGAAACTACCCGAATTGGTCGTCGTGAAGAAAACGGAAAACTGGTAAGATATTCTAAGAAATCTGGCGAAAATATTAATTAACGATGAGTTATCAACCAAGATTAAAAACAAAATACCGCGAGGAGGTAAAAGCAAAATTGCAAACGCAATTCAATTATACAACTCCTATGCAAATACCTAAACTTGAAAAGATTTGTATCAATCAAGGGGTAGGGGACGCTTCTGCGGACAAAAAGTTAGCAGATAATGCATTATCAGAGCTAACATTGATTGCTGGCCAAAAAGCAGTTCCTACGAAGGCTCGTAAATCTATCGCCAACTTTAAGTTGAGAGAAGAGATGGTAATTGGTGCTAGAGTAACACTCCGTAACGATCAAATGTGGGAATTCCTAGATCGCTTCATTGCGATCGCTTTGCCACGTGTTCGTGACTTTAGAGGAATTAACGATAAAAGCTTTGATGGCCGTGGTAATTATTCAATGGGCATCAAAGAACATATCATCTTCCCGGAGATTGATTTAGATAAAGTACCAAGAATTACAGGTATGGATATTACTTTTGTAACTTCCGCTCCTACAGATGCTGAGGCATTATTCCTTCTAAAGGAAATGGGATTGCCATTTAAAAATCAGAATAAAAATTAAATAATCATGGCTAGAAAAGCATTAATAGCACGCGAACGTAAGCGCGAAAGAATGGTGGCGAAATACGCTGAACTACGTGAAACTTTAAAGAAAGAAGGAAAGTGGGAAGAGTTAGATAAACTACCTCGGAATAGCTCTAGTGTTCGTTTACACAATCGTTGTCGACTTACTGGTCGTCCCAAAGGTTACATGAGAATGTTTGGTATTTCCAGAGTTGCTTTTCGTAGAATGGCACTAAATGGAAAAATTCCTGGTGTTACTAAGGCTAGTTGGTAACCACAATTAAATAATAAAGCGTTTCAATAATAATAAAATGGCATTAACAGATCCAATTGCAGACTTACTGACCAGAATACGCAATGCTCAACAGGCAGGTCACCGGGTAGTAGAAATTCCTTCTTCTCGAATGAAGAAGAGTATTACAGAAATTCTCTACAACCAAGGATATATCCTCAAATACAAGTTTGATGATAACGCTGGGAAGCAAGGTATTATCAGTATCGCACTTAAGTACGATCCAGTAACCAGAGAACCGGTTATCAGAAAATTAGGACGTATTAGTAAGCCAGGTTTACGTAAATACAGCAAAGGAGCAGATGTTCCTCGTATTATCAACGGACTAGGCGTTTGTATCGTTTCTACTTCTCATGGGCTAATGACTGGTCGTCAAGCGAAAGAGAAAAACGTAGGAGGAGAGTTAATCTGTTACGTATATTAATTTAAATTTTTAAATCAGCAATCATGTCAAGGATAGGAAAAGCTCCCATTGCAGTACCAAGTAACGTTACAATTGACGTTAGTGGAGGTAATATGGTAACCGTAAAGGGTCCTAAGGGAGAATTAAAGCAGCAGATTAACCCAGATTTATCCATCAATATCGATGAAGGAGAATTAGTTGTCGCTCGCCCAACAGAACAAAAGCGTCATAAAGCAATGCACGGTCTATACCGTTCGTTAATTGCTAACATGGTTGTGGGAGTTTCTGAAGGATATGTAAAAGAACTTGAACTTGTAGGGGTTGGATACCGTGCCGATAATACGGGACAACTTTTAACCCTCATGTTAGGATATTCTCACCCTATTATGTTCGCTGTTCCTGATGAAGTCAAATTGGAAACTATTTCTGAAAAGAGTAAGAATCCAGTCGTTAAATTGACTTCTCACGATAAACAATTGATCGGACAGGTTGCTGCAAAAATCAGAGCCTTCCGTGCACCAGAACCTTACAAAGGAAAAGGTATTCGTTTCAAAGGTGAAGAAATTCGTCGTAAAGCTGGTAAGACTGCCGCTAAGTAATCGACCAATTGTAAATAAGCTATATAAATTTTTTATAATGAAAATGACCAAGCAGGATAAGCGCCGAAGAATTCACAAGCGCATTCGCAAAAAAATTAAAGGAACTTCTGAGATTCCACGATTGGTAGTATATCGAAGTAATAAAGAAATCTACTGCCAGGTAGTAGATGATCTTAATGGTCACACAATGTTGGCCGCTTCTTCTCGCGATAAAGGCTTCTCTTTTTCCGGTAATAAAGTGGAACAAGCTAAAGCAGTAGGAAAAGCACTCGCTGAAAAAGCAAAGTCCGCAAATCTTTCCGAAGTGGTTTTTGATCGTGGCGGTTATTTATATCATGGTAGAATTAAAGCATTAGCTGAAGGTGCCCGAGAAGGTGGCCTCCAATTTTAAAAATAAAATATAATGGCAAAAAGAAGAAACGATCGAGGTAATAATACCGAATCAGAATTTAAAGAGAAATTGGTGAACCTTAACCGTGTTGCGAAGGTAACAAAGGGGGGACGAACTTTTAGCTTTGCTGCAATCGTCGTAGTTGGCGATGGAAAAGGTAAAATTGGACACGGTCTGGGTAAAGCCAGAGATGTTCAAGAATCAATCGCAAAGGCGGTTGATGTTGCTAAGAAAAACATGATCTCTGTGCCTATTTATAATGGTACAATTCCTCATGAGCAAAAAGGAAAATACGGTGCTGGTAAAGTACTTATTAAGCCAGCTTCTGAAGGTACCGGTGTAATCGCTGGTGGTGCTATGCGTGCCGTTCTAGAAATTGCAGGTGTACAAAACGTACTTGCTAAGTCGCAAGGTTCTTCTAACCCACACAACGTGGTAAAAGCAACCATCGACGCATTATCTAAGCTACGTTCGCCAATGACAGTTGCCAAGCAACGTAGAATAACAATGGAAAAAGTTTTTAAAGGTTAATCATTATGGCTAAAGTAAAAATTACACAGGTGAAAAGTATCATCGATCGCCCACAGCGTCAGAAAGATACTATGAAAGCATTGGGAATTCGAAAGATGAACCAATCTGTTGAGATTGAACTAAATCCGCAATTGCAGGGTATGATTAATAAAGTAAGTCATCTGCTGAAAGTGGAACAATTATAGTAAACTATTCGTACAAAATTTATAGATCCGTAAAAGGAATCAAATCATGGAATTACATACGCTAAAGCCTGCAAAAGGCGCAACAAAAAAAGGAAAGCGAATTGGTAGAGGACAAGGTTCAGGTCATGGTGGTACGAGTACCCGTGGTCACAAAGGACAAAAGTCCCGTAGCGGTTTTAGCCGCAAGCGTGCACACGAAGGTGGGCAAATGCCACTACAGATGCGACTACCAAAAAGAGGTTTTAAAAACTTCAACCGTGTTCCATACGTAGCGCTTAACTTAAAAAGACTGCAAGAAGTTGCAGACAAATACAATCTAACGACTATTGACTTGGATGCCTTAGTTTCTAACGGTATCGTCAATAAAGAAGACCGTGTCAAAATTTTGGCGCACGGTGAACTGACTACCTCAATTTCTGTTTCTGCTCATGCTATCTCCGAATCTGCTAAAAAAGCAATCGAAGCAAAGGGTGGAACCGTAAATCTTGTTTAAAAATAACTGATGAAAAGATTTATTACGACCATTCAAAATATCTGGAAAATTGAAGAATTAAGAGATCGAATTCTCTTTACACTTCTAATCCTTATGGTCTACCGTTTTGGCTGTTTTGTAGTTTTACCAGGGGTTAACCCAGCTGTTTTAGAAGCTGCTACTAGCTCAAATACTGGTGACCTTTTCGGTTTGATTAACGCATTCACTGGTGGAGCATTTAATAATGCAGCCGTTTTTGCATTGGGTATCATGCCTTATATCACTGCATCGATCATTATTCAGTTAGCTGGTTTCGCTGTTCCATACTTCCAACGTTTACAACAACGAGAAGGGGAATCTGGTCGTAAGAAAATCACTCAAATTACACGTCTATTGACCGTAGCAATTACCTTAGTACAAGGTGGTGGTTATTTAACTTGGGTAAAATCTCAAGGTGCGGTTGATCCAGGGATATCTGATGCGGTATTCTGGTTTAGTAACGTAATCATATTATCTACAGGAACTATCTTAGCTATGTGGCTAGGGGAGAAAATCACTGATAAAGGAATCGGTAACGGTATTAGTTTATTGATCATGATCGGTATTATCGCAACTTTACCTGGTGCCCTTGTATTTGAAATCACTAAAAATTTCGGTCTATTAATTATCGTTGAATTAGCTGCCTTATTTATGGTAGTATTAGCAACCGTAATGATCGTTCAAGCTGTACGACGTATTCCAATTCAATTCGCTAAGCGAATGGTCGGACGTGGAGCCAGTGCAATGCCAGTTGCGGGTAACCGTGATTACATTCCAATTAAAGTAAATGCTTCAGGAGTAATGCCTATTATCTTTGCTCAAGCATTAATGTTCTTACCAGCTTCTGTAGCACAATTTGCAGCAGGTGAAGGAAGTGCATTGACTACTTCTAGCTGGTTTATGGCACTTAATGATTTTACATCACCACTCTATAATGTAATCTATTTCGTTTTAGTAGTTGTGTTTACTTATATCTATACTGCCTTATTGGTAAATCCACAGCAGTACTCTGAATACCTAAAGCGACAAAATGCTTTTATTCCAGGTATTAAGCCAGGTGTACAGACTGCCGAATTTATCGATTCAGTAACTACACGGATTACATTGCCAGGTTCTATTTTCCTAGGACTAATCGCAATCTTACCTGCTTTCGCAGCTGCTTTAGGAATTAATATTAGCTTCGCAATGTTCTTTGGAGGAACTTCTCTATTGATCTTGGTTGCAGTAGTATTAGATACCCTACAGCAAATCGAAAGTTACCTTCTAATGCGTAAATATGATGGTCTGGTAAAATCAGGTCGTCTGAAAGCTAGAGGAGGTATTCAAGGGATTGGAGCCAGTATGTAAGGCTTCTGGTCCAATCGTAATCGTTACGTTCTCACTATAATTAGTGAACATCTTACAACCATATTATTACATTGAACCATGATTTACTATAAGACAGACGAACAGATTGAGTTGTTGAGAGAAAACTGTCTATTAGTATCTAAGGTTCTTACAGATATTGCCGGTAAGATCCGTCCAGGGATGACCGGTGCTCAGCTTGATAAAGAAGCCGAAGAACTAATTCGTGATAACGGAGCAGTTCCAGGCTTTAAAGGCTTATACGGCTGCCCTTCTACTTTATTGATTTCCATTAACGAACAAGTTGTACACGGATTGCCTTCTACGGAGCCTTTCAAGGACGGAGATATCGTTTCTATTGATTGTGGAACCCTTAAGCATGAATATTATGGAGATGCCGCTTATACATTTGCTTTAGGTAATATTGATGAGGAAGTAATGGCCTTATTACAAACAACGAAAGAAGCGCTATATCGTGGTATCGAACAAGTGAAAGCTGGAAATAGAGTAGGAGATATTAGTCATGCCATCCAATCTTATTGCGAAAAAACACATAAATACGGGGTGGTTAGAGAATTAGTTGGACATGGAGTCGGGAAAAAGCTTCATGAAAAACCGAATGTTCCAAATTTTGGAAAAAGAGGCAAAGGGGTAGTTATGAAGGAAGGATTGGTGATTGCTATTGAACCGATGATCAATATGGGACGAAAAGAGGTAAAACAACTACCTGATGGCTGGACAATCGTTACAAAAGACGGCAAGCCTTCTGCTCATTATGAACATACAGTGGCAGTTAGAAAAGGAGGAGCAGATATTTTGTCTAACCATTTAGTCATTGAAGAGGCAATTAGTAAAAATAAAGAGTTGCGAGAAGTTATTGCCCGTGAACCACTAAATGTGCTACTGGGATAGAATAATCTTAAGATCGTATCTTTCCGATTTTAGAACCTTTCAAAGATTTTGTTGAATTTTAAGTTTCAAAACATAGAAATTCAGGTAAAATTTAGTATCTTTGCACTCCGAAATCAGAATTTATGGCTAAGCAAGAACTAATTAAACAAGATGGTATTATTGAAGAAGCGCTTTCAAACGCAATGTTTAGAGTGCGTCTAGAAAACGATCATCAAATTGTAGCCACTATTTCCGGTAAGATGCGGATGCACTACATCCGAATCCTTCCAGGAGATAAAGTAGCAGTAGAAATGTCTCCTTACGATTTGACTAGGGGAAGAATTACTTATCGTTATAAATAAATTATATTATGAAAGTTAGAGCATCAGTTAAGAAGCGTTCTGCCGATTGTAAAATTGTAAGACGCAAAGGAAAACTCTACGTAATCAACAAAAAGAATCCACGTTTTAAGCAAAGACAAGGATAATTTTTAATATTTAAAAGATCTGAAAAATGGCAAGAATTGCTGGTGTTGATTTACCAAAAAATAAAAGAGGGGTTATTGGATTAACCTACATTTTCGGGGTTGGACCTTCCAAGGCTAAAAAGATTTTAGCAGATAATGGTATTGATGAAAATACCAAAATCAATGATTGGACGGATGATAATATCAAGGAAATATCTCGATATATTCAAGACGAAGTAAAGACCGAAGGTCAGCTTCGATCTGAAATCCAATTAAACATCAAACGTTTGATGGATATTGGTTGTTACCGTGGATTGCGTCACCGTAAAGGTCTTCCTTTACGTGGTCAGCGTACCCAGACCAATGCTCGTACTCGTAAGGGTAAGCGTAAAACAGTTGCTAACAAGAAGAAAGCAACTAAGTAATTCACTGTATTTTTCAATTTTATATAATTTTTCCAAGTTATGGCAAAGGTTAAAAAGAAAAGAAATGTAAAGGTTGACCCAGAGGGTGTAGTACACATCCAGGCAACTTTCAACAATATTATTATCTCTATTTGCAATAAAGCAGGACAGGTAATCAGTTGGGCATCTGCAGGTAAAGCAGGATTCAGAGGTTCTAAAAAGAACACTCCATATGCTGCTCAAATGGCTGCTAACGATGCTTCTAAAGTTGCTTACGACGCTGGATTGCGTACGGTTGAGGTTTTAGTAAAAGGTCCTGGTTCTGGAAGAGAAGCGGCAATCCGTGCAATCGACCAATCTGGTATCAAAGTATCAAAAATTAAGGACGTTACACCGGTACCACACAATGGTTGCCGACCTCCAAAACGTCGAAGAGTATAATCTTTATTATAAAAGCATATTTAAGAAATGGCTAGATATACCGGTCCTAAGACTAAAAAATCAAGAGCTTTCGGAGAAGCAATTTTCGGATTTGATAAATCTTTCGAAAAGAAGAAATACCCACCTGGCATGCACGGGAACGGGAAACGAAGAAAGCAAAAGTCTGATTACGCGAATCAGTTAATGGAAAAGCAAAAAGCTAAATACACTTATGGTGTTTTAGAACGTCAATTCCGTAAAATATTCGTAAAAGCAACAAGTAAATCAGGGGTTACCGGTGAGGTATTACTCCAGTTACTAGAAGCACGTTTAGACAACACTGTTTATCGTTTTGGTATGGCTCCTAGCCGTCCAGCTGCTCGTCAGTTGGTTAACCATAAACACATCATGGTGAATGGTAAACTCAATAATATTCCTTCTACTCAACTACGTGCTGGTGATGTAATCACAGTTCGTGGAAAATCTCAACACCTACTGATCGTACAGGAAAGTGTGAAGAGTAAAGGTGATGTTCGTTCATTCCCATGGTTAGAATTTAACCCTGACAAAATGCAAGGAACTTTCATTGGATACCCAGAAAGAGAAAATATTCCGGAAAAGATCAATGAACAACTTATTGTTGAACTTTACTCTAAGTAATCAATAAAATAATCATTAGCGAAACAACTTTTTTAGCTGTTTCGCTAATGTACTTTTTTCCCCCTCCCGCGGGGCCATCCATCATCCTCATAAATTCTTTTAAAGAAACCGCAAATCATATGAGTATATTAAACTTCCAGAAGCCCGACAAAATCATATTACAAAAATCTACTGATTTTGAGGGTACTTTCGAATTTAAACCATTAGAGCCAGGATTTGGACAAACGGTCGGAAATAGTCTCCGTCGTATCCTCCTATCTTCTTTGGAAGGTTTTGCAATCTCCGCTGTTCGTATCGCTGGTGTTGACCACGAGTATTCTACGATCAAAGGAGTAGTCGAAGATGTAGTTGATATTATCCTAAACCTAAAACAAATCCGATTTAAGCAGTTAATCGCTGATGAGGATGTTTCTAGCGAAAAAATCTACCTAACCATTAGTGGACAGGATGCACTTAAAGCTGGAAATATTGAAGAGCATACCAACGTATTTAAGATAATGAATCCTGAATTGATTGTCTGTAACATGGAACCTTTCGTTAACCTAGAAATGGAATTAACGATCACCAAAGGACGTGGTTACGTTCCTGCTGACGAGAATCTTCCTAAGGATGCACCAATTGGTGTTATTCCAATCGATTCGATCTATACGCCAATAAAAAATGTTGCTTACAATATCTCTAACACACGTGTGGGACAGAGAACGGATTACGAAAAATTAACCATCGACGTTAAGACGGATGGTACAATCCACCCAGAAGAAGCAATCAAAGAAGCTTCTCGTATCATGATTCAACATCTAATGTTGATTACTGATGAAAACATTACTTTCGATGAAGGTACTGGACGAGAAGATAATATCGTTGATGAGCATATCTTACACATGCGTAAGTTGCTTAAGACTTCGTTAGAAGATCTTGATCTATCTGTACGTGCATACAACTGTTTGAAAGCAGCGAAGATCAATTCTTTAGCGGAAATGGTTCGTTACGATATGCATGAACTATTGAAATTTCGAAACTTCGGTAAGAAATCTTTGGTAGAAATCGAAGAACTATTACAGGAAAAAGGCTTGACCTTCGGAATGGATTTATCCAAATATAAATTAGACGAAGAGTAAAATCTTTATTGACTACTAAGCATTTGCGGGATTGCGGCTACTTCCCGGTGTATTACCGGGACTAAGAGGTTGGAAATGCAAAAAATGATTGTAGTCAATCTTTTTAATAAAATTAAATTAGCGATTACTAAGTACGTTTCGACGGAAAAGTGTCGCGATGATCACGCCGAATAGTCGGCATCACTTTTAAAATCTTTATAATGAGACACGGTAAGAAATTTAACCACCTCGGAAGAAAAGTAGGACACCGTAAGGCACTACTTAAAAATCTATCTATTGCTTTAATCACACACAAGCGTATCAATACGACTTTGGCGAAAGCAAAAGCATTACGTCGTCACCTTGAGCCTTTGGTTACCAAGACTAAGACAAACACTACACACTCTCGACGTGTGGCATTTAGCTACCTGCAAAACAAAGAAGCAGTAACTGAATTATTCGGACCAATCGCTAGTAAAGTAGCAAGCCGCCCAGGTGGTTACTTACGAGTTATCAAATTAGGATTCAGACAAAGTGATGGCGCAGAAATGGCGATGATCGAATTTGTAGACTACAACGATGTTTACACGGTAGGTACTGCTTCTGGAAAAGAGAGCAAGAAGAAGAAGCGTACTCGACGTGGAGGTGGAAGCAAGAAAGTAGCAGCAGTAGCAGCGGGTACTGAAACAACGAAAGAAATTGTAGAAGAAGTAAAGAACGATATTTCAGAAGAGGAATAGATTAGTACTTTCAACTACTTGAAAAAATATAGACAGGCGATTTCCGAAAGGAGATCGCCTGTCTTCATTTAGATAAGCTCTTACTAATGCTTAGATTCATTAGAACTGGTCAATGAAATATTATTTTACACTACAATACCGTAGAACAATTCGTTTATTGGATGAAATAGGACTTCACCCAATCCTTGCGCTCGTACTTGGTGTAACCGCTTTTTTAGGCGTTTCTAAATTTTTATTTCTAAAAAGTGAAATAGCTGGATTGGTTTATTGGGGAATGACTATTTCAATCCTAACAAATCTGGGAAAGGAAAAACGAAATGACCAATTAAAAGCGATATTTAATAAACGAGATTATCTACTGGTTAGACTTTGGGAGAACGGATTATTGCTATTGCCATTTTTCTTTTATCTCTGTTGGGAACAGGTTTTTTTGTTAGCATTAACCTTGATTCCGATATCTATGGGGTTGGCAGTGTTTACTAATTTGCCACAGATCCAGACGACCATTCCAACACCTTTTAAGAAATTTCCATTTGAGTTTATCATAGGTTTTAGAAAAACCGCTTGGTTTATTTTTTTGGTCTATTTACTGAGTATTAAAGCATTAGAGGTCGGGAATTATAATCTGGGAGTATTTGCTTTGGCAGTATTGTTTTTTGTTAGTATGAGCTTTTATTCAAAACCAGAAGATGAATATTATTGTTGGATTTTTTCCATGAGTCCAGTAGAATTTTTATTAAAAAAAATCGCCAGTGGACTGATCTGTTTATCAATTTTAACGATTCCAATTTTTATAACAATCATTGTCTTTTTTCCAGAGAATATTTGGATAACCATTGCGGTACAGTTGTTAGGATATATTTATCTTAGCTCTATGATCTTGGCAAAATACTCAGGATTTCCAAAAGGATTGAATATTGCTCATGGGATTTTCTATGGAATCAGTATCTTATTTCCACCTTTATTAATCATTATTATTCCAATTTTTTATATTCAGGCAAAACGTAGACTAACCGCAATATTAGGATGGTAAACATAAAAAATCTTTCAAAATCTTATGGTAATAAAAAAGTACTGACTAATCTAAACTTAGCATTAGCAAGTGGCCAGGTGGCAGGTATGGTTGGTGAAAATGGCGCTGGAAAAACCACCCTTTTTAAGTGTATTGCAGGGATGGAAAATTATGAGGGACAAATTGAGGTTAAGGTAGAAAATCTAAAAGAGCGCGTAGGTTTTCTTCCTACCAACCCCATCTTTTTATCCCGAATCACCGGTTGGGAATATCTCAAACTACTTTGTGTAGCTCGGAAAATAAAAACAGAAAATTTTGAAGAACAAAATATATTTGAACTACCGCTCAATCAATATGCAGAGACCTATTCTACAGGGATGAAAAAGAAGTTAGCGTTGATGGGAATTTTACTACAAAAAAATGAAATCTACATCTTGGACGAACCTTTTAATGGCGTAGATATTCATAGTAATATGATCATCTCAGAAATCATCAAAAAACTAAAAGCCAAACAAAAAACCATCCTGATTTCTTCTCATATTTTTTCTACCCTAAGTGATTGCTGTGATACAATTCATTTATTAAAAAATGGCGAAATTTCACGAATGGTAACCAGAGAAGGGTTCTCTACCTTAGATCAAGAAATGCAGTCATTCATTGTCGGAGATAAGGTTGATCGGCTAGATATCTAATAACCTAGTTTTAGCTTAGTATAACTATGGTCACTTTCTCACGTTTACCTTCTCTTCCTTCCTAAAACTTGCTTATATTTGCGAAAACTTCATATTCATGGCTGAGTTAGAACAAGTACCAACGATACTTTTACTAGAAGATGGAAAAGCATTTTACGGCAAATCTGCTGGAAAAATTGGCACTACCACTGGAGAAATTTGCTTTAATACTGGAATGACCGGTTATCAAGAGATCTTTACAGATCCTTCCTATTTTGGTCAAATTATGGTAACCACCAATGCTCATATTGGAAACTATGGTACCCGTAATGTAGAAACAGAATCTGAGCAAATTACCATCGCAGGTTTGGTGTGTAAAAACTATGTCAACGAGTATTCTCGATTGATGGCAGACCAATCTATTCAAGAATATTTTGAACGAGAAGAATTGGTGGGAATTTGTCAGGTTGACACCCGCGAAATCGTTCGCCATATTCGAGACAAAGGGGCAATGAACGCCATCATCTCTTCAGAGATTACCGACATTGGAGAATTAAAAAAATTACTGGATAAGGTACCGAACATGGAAGGCTTAGAATTAGCCAGCAAAGTAAGTACCAAGGAACCATATTTTTACGGAGATCCAGCAGCTGAAAAGAAAGTAGCAATTCTAGATTTAGGAGTGAAAAAGAATATCCTTAATTGCATGGTCGAAAGAGGATGTTATCTAAAAGTATTTCCAGCAAAGACTCCATTTGAAAAAATGAAAGAATGGAACCCTGATGGATATTTTATTTCTAATGGACCTGGAGATCCTGCTCCGATGAAATATGCAGTAGATGTGGTAAAAGCAATCTTGGCAGAAGACAAACCTCTTTTTGGAATTTGTCTAGGACACCAAATTCTTGCACTTGCCTTGGGAATTCCAACGTATAAAATGCACAACGGTCACCGAGGAATTAATCATCCAGTGAAAAATCTAGTAACCGGGAAATGTGAAATCACGAGCCAAAATCACGGGTTTGGTGTAAGCCCTGATGCACTAAAAGAAAATGAAGATAAGATAGAAATTACACATGTTAATCTGAATGATGATACCATCGAAGGAATCAAGGTAAAAGCTAAGAAAGCCTTCTCTGTTCAATATCATCCAGAAGCTTCTCCTGGTCCACATGATTCACGATATCTTTTTAATGAGTTTATCAGTATGATGACTATGGTAGAACAGCCATCAAATTAAATTTAAAAAACCACTGCCCTAACCAAATATTTTCCCTCAAGCGTTTTTATAGCCGTTTGTAGAAAGACCAAAAGTTTTAATTACCTATTTAAAAAAGAAAAACAATGAGCGAAATTATCGACATCCGATCCCGACAAATTCTTGACTCTCGTGGTAATCCTACCGTGGAAGTAGAAGTTACCACTTCTTATGGAGCCGTAGGGCGAGCAGCCGTTCCATCTGGTGCCTCTACTGGAAAATACGAAGCAGTAGAATTAAGAGATAAAAATAAAAAAATATATTTAGGTAAAGGGGTAACAAAAGCTGTTCGAAACGTAGAAGATCAGATCCGTGAGCAATTGATGGGGGTAGATGTTTTTGATCAAATTTATATCGATCA
>JALZUU010000375.1 GCA_023300665.1 Saprospiraceae bacterium
CTGAAGGAACTTATTATTATACTATCAAATTAGACTTAGGAGAAGGAGAGGCTCGTCAAGGTAGTATTACTATTATTAGATAATTTTGTACACAAGTATTTAAGATAAAAATTATGAATAAGATAGAACGTTTAATATTAAAGTGCTTTTTGATGATGATTGTTTTGCTTCCAAGTGAAGTAAGTTTCGCACAGCAATTACCTTTGCTAAATCAAAATAGAGAAAGCGTAAATCCAGCACATATATCTTCTGATTATTTTAAATATAATCTACCATCAACCGTTAATTTGCGTTATCGATATCAGTGGACTAGATTAGAAGATGCTCCTAGAACGATCATGGGAAGTTTTGGTCAATATCTTGAAGACTATAATTTTCATTATGGTGGAAATGTGATAAAAGATGAAACTGGACCTACTGGATTTACTGGGGTCTATGGAAGAGCTGGGTATGTGCTAGATTTGAACGATGATTTTTCATGGTCATTTGGTGTTAGAGCTGGAATCGTACAATACAATGTAAAAGGCGATGAGCTTAATTTTTTAGAAGAGGGAGATGTTGCTAATACAAATGTAAATACTTTGTACCCAGACTTTAGTTTAGGAATGATGTTATACTACAAAGAGAATTATTATCTAGGATTTTCAGTACCACAGATTTTTGATCTTAATTTAGAATTTAAAGATGAAGCGAATGATTATAATGTTCGACGAGTAAGACATTACTATGGTATTGTTGGTGGGCGATTTGAGTTATCTGAAGACTCTTATATTGAATTATCATCCGAAGCACGGTATGTAGAGAATGTTCCTTTTTATATCAATGGCCGAGCAGAGTATGAATACAAACGTTTATTTTATATTGCAGGTGGAGGATCAAACGCCAGAGAAGTAAATATAGGTCTTGGTGTAATTGGTAATGTGGGAAATGGAAATGCACTAAAAGTAGGATATACTTTTACAAATTTCTTTCAAGCTTACGGACCTAATTTTGGTACGGTGCACGAACTTAATGCTAGCTATTCTTGGTAGTTTATTATTAATTTGATATAATAGCTTTCTTACTCCTCGCTATTTACTATTTGCCCTCTTCAATCACATTTGACTGAAGAGGGCAAGTAGTTAGGAGCAAAAGGAAAATAGTGTTTTTTTAATATCTAGATAAATTTTCCAATCACAATAAACACATTTTTAAACATCAATAAAGAATCAACCTAGTTTTGATCCCGTAACCTGCCATTCTGGATTTCCTTTTAATCGCATGGCAAACTCGGAAGGAGAAGAAATGGTTTTATGCACTGGACATTTTTCGGCGATTTCTAATAGTCTGGCTCGCTGTGCATCATCTAAATCTCCTATCAATTCTAATTCAATCTCAAAGCGATCAATTCGGCTATTGCTTTTTTCTGGATCTGCCTTATGATCGGCATACGCCATGCTTTTGCAATAACTCAAATGAACCAACACTTCTTGTAAATCCCATTTTTTTCGTCTTGCGTACATCTTTAGCGTCATAGCTGTACAAGCACCAAGACTGGCGTTGAGTAATTCATAAGGCGAAGGACCAAAATCATTTCCACCTACAGAAGCTGGTTCGTCAGCCATGATAGAGTGGTCATCGGCCTGAATTTCAGTTGTAAAATGTTCTCCTTCCAATCTTACAACTACTTCCTTCTCCGTGGTTAGCTTTTCAACTTTAGGGAATTTAATATATCGTTTTGCCCAACTAGTAATTACATTACCTGCATAAAATGCATCATTTTTGTTTGAAAGCATATGATCTGCGCCATCTATGCTTACAAAACTTTTCGGATGTCGCGCCAATTTATAAATATTGGCTGCATTTTCAATACCGACAATTTTGTCTTGTGGCGAATGCATGACGAGTAATCCTTTGTTGAGATTTTTAATGACCGTTTCGTGTTCTTGACTTCGCAAGTCATCTAGAAATTGTTTTTTAATACAGAATTTTCTACCTCCGATATTTACTTGTGCCATTCCTCTTTTTTCGATCTCTGCTGTTTTATCGCTCAATAAGTGGGTGACATGCTCAGGGTAGGAGGGTGCTCCAACCGATACAACGGCTTTGATACTTGGTATTTTACCCGCCGCAAAAATCGCTGCTGCACCACCCAATGAATGTCCAACAATCACAGAAGGAGCTTCATAATGCTCGGCGAGATAAGCTGCCGCATCTTGTAAATCTTCTACATTAGAAGAAAAATTAGTCTCCGAAAAATCTCCTTCACTTTCACCTAATCCAGTAAAGTCAAATCGCATGACACCAAAACCATTCATCGTCAATGCTCGACTAATATGCTTGGCTGCTAATAAATTTTTACTACCCGTAAAAACATGAGCGAATAGCACAAAAGGAAAGGGAGCTTTCTTTAAGGGTAAATCAATTTTAGCAGATAATTGATAACCCATTTTATTTTGGAAAGTTACTTTTTTAGAAGGCATAGTCTTTTAGTGAAATCTAATGAATAATATGCTTAAGTCTATTAAGCTTTGTAAATTTAAGGAAAAATATTTCAAGCATAATTTTTTTTAATAAAAAAGCCCTCTTTTGTCCGCAAAAGAGGGCTTTTTCAAGCTTCTAATTACACGAAATTATTTAACCATTACTTAGGAAATTCGTAGTACCAAACATCGGGATATCCTTCGTAGACTCCTTCTAACATTATTTTGCCATCGGCTTCAGAGAGGATCGTCGCCACATCTTCCGCCGTGCGGATATTTTTTTGATTGATTCGAGTAATAACAAAATCAGGATCCATGTTGGTTCTTTCTATTTTACTACCTCGATAAATACTGATGACTTTGGCTCCTTTGGTACCTAAGCGTTTGATTTCTTCACTGGTCAAGTCTCGTATCTCAAATCCAATCTCTTCCAGTAAGGCATTATCGAGCGCACTACTGACCAATGCGGTGGTACCGTTCATATTTTTAAGGGTAACTTGGGTTTGGTATCTTTTTCCGTTTCGGAAATAATCTACCTTAACCGTATTGCCCGGACGGAAGCGGGCAATCTGTTCTTGTAAAACAGGCATAGAGCTGGTTTTTACGCCATTGACTTTGACGATAACATCTCCTTTACGAAGCCCCGCTTCTTGTGCTCCACTATTTTCGCTGACCTTAGAAACATAAATTCCTTCGACCGACTCAAGGTCTAATTTTTTAGCTCGTTCGTCCGTAACTTCGTCGATGCTAATTCCAAGAATCGCTCTTTGTACGACTCCAAAATCCTTTAGATCACGAATTACTTTTCTTGCTAAGTTACTAGGAATCGCAAACGAATAGCCTTCGTAACGACCAGATCGAGTAATGATAGCGGTATTGATTCCAACTAGTTCACCATTCGTATTGACCAGTGCTCCACCACTATTACCAGGATTAACAGCAGCATCTGTTTGAATAAAAGATTCTACTTTATAAATATCGTCTAAGATATCAATACTACGTCCTTTAGCACTTACGATTCCTGCCGTGACGGTAGATTCCAAATTAAAAGGATTTCCGACTGCTAAAACCCATTCGCCAATTCGAATTTTATCAGAATTTCCAAAGATCAAATTGGGTAGTTCTTTCTCGTCGATTTTTAGTAATGCCAAATCGGTAGATGGATCTGCACCAACCAATTTAGCAGGATATTTTCGATGATCGTTCAAGGTTACTTCTAGTCGTTTACCATCTTCGATTACGTGATTATTGGTAACGATATAACCATCTTCAGAAATAATTACACCCGATCCGGAAGAACCTCCATACGTACCACCCCAAAAATCAAAATCACTACTTTGACTTGCTTTGATATTTACTACTGCTGGAGTAACCGCTTCTGCCGCTGAAATAAAATCGGTAGGAGAAGAAGAAATAAAATTTCGTTGCATTTTTCCTGACAACATCTCTGAGGTAGGATCACTATAGTTCGTGTACATTGCACTTGGTGCTTCACGGTAGATAATCGTTGGTTTTTCAAAATAACGATACAGAAAAACCGATAGCGCAGAACTCAAGAGGGAAACCAAAAAAATTAGTGCAATATTTTTCATATAAATTTGTGTAGTATCAGTTTGTAAATGTAATTTAGAACCTTGCCCTTAAATATACAAACTTCTGTAATAAGATTGGGCTAAAACGACAATCAACCTTAGTTTTTCTTAAGAAAACTTTTAGCTATAACAGTTTTCTGTTCTTCGTTGTTTAAACCACTTCACTATATAACGCAATTTTTAGACCGTATAGTTTTGATACATAGGAAGTATTCTAAATTTTATTCTCAAGATACTTGTGTATTTTTGCTTTTATTAATTTGTTATTAGCCTTTGGTTGTCGGCTATTTGGCAGACCTGAATCACGATTTAGGGAAGCCAATAGCAAAAAGCCAAAAGCCAGTAGCAAAATTTTTACAAAAAATTTTCAATATGGCACAAATAAAAAATCGACACCAACATTCGCCTTTTGAAGGACGTAAAGGGGACGAATATATCGGCAACGAATGGGGCTGGAAATTTACCTTTTGGGGAGCGTTATTTATCTTGGGAATGATTCTATTTATGTGGTATCGTTTTCACAGTTTGGGCGTTAGTCCGTTGGATGAAAACGGACACGTTATTTATCAAGATAGCTTAGGATTTTAAAATAGGAGGATGAAATTATTTCAGGGGATAATTCTATTGTTTTTCTATAGCTGTACCAATTTGCTGATTGGGCAGGAATCTGTAGAATATTTTTTTGTAGATCAAGTGGTCTGCAAAAATGATACGGTACGATTGCCACTGCAAGCGCGTAATTTTATCAATGTTAGAAATTTTCAATCTTCTATTCGTTGGGATGCGAACGCATTAAATTTTCATGCTTTAGAAGAGATTCATCCAACATTCACTAGTAATTTTTTAATCAATACAGATAGCACTGAGAGCGGAGGATTAGGATATTTTTGGTTAGATAATTCTGGTGGAGATCCTTTAGTTTTAGCGGATAGTAGTGTATTGTTTATTTTGAAATTTACAAGGA
>JALZUU010000376.1 GCA_023300665.1 Saprospiraceae bacterium
GGAGCATCTGCTGGTGAACAACCTTCTATTGTTATTGGTGCTAACATACCTGTAACCATTGGTGGAGTGGTATCTTCAATCGTTATTACATGATCAAAAGTCGCACTTGGATTTCCACAAGGATCCGTTACCGTATATGTTCTGGTCATTACGATTGGACAAGTCCCTACGGGATTTCCGACTACACTTACTGTTAAATTTGTATCGGCATGACAATCAGTAATCATTACACCCGCTGCTTCTAAATCAGCAACCGTTGCAAAAGGAGCATCTGCATCAGAAATTGCACAACCTTCTACAGTTGTAGGAGTCAACATACCTGCCACTGTTGGAGCGGTAGTATCTTCAATCGTAATAACATGATCGAAAGTTGCACTTGCATTATTACATTGGTCCGTTACGGTATAGGTTCTGGTCATTACGATCGGACAAGTACCAACTGGATTGCCCACAACACTCACTGTTAAGTCTGCATCGGCTGAACAAGCATCAGCAATCATAATGCCCGCTGCTTCTAATGCAGCCACGGTTGCAAAAGGAGTACCCGCATCTGCTATTGTACAACCTTCGACAGTAATAGGAGTTAACATACCTGTTATCATTGGAGGAGTAGTATCCTCTATGGTAATTATATGGTCAAACGATGCAGTTGTATTTCCACATTCATCAGTTACGGTATAAGTTCTGGTCATAATGATTGGGCAAGTACCAACTGGATTACCGACTACACTTACCACCAAATTTGTATCTGCAGAGCAAGTATCCGAAATCATTACACCACTAGCTTCTAAAGCTACAATGGTTAAATATGGAGCTGGCGCATCAGCCGTTGTACAACCTTCAACAGTTGTTGGAGTTAACATCCCAGTTACCATTGGAGGAGTCGTATCTTCTATGGTAATCACATGATCAAATGATGCAGTAGTATTTCCACAAGGATCCGTTACGGTGTATGTTCTGGTCATTACAATCGGACAAGTCCCAACTGGATTACCGACCACACTCACTGTTAAATCTGTATCTGCCTGACAATCAGTAATCATAACGCCTGCTGCTTCTAATTCAGCTATGGTTGCAAAAGGAGCACTTGCATCAGAAATTGCACAACCTTCTACAGTAGTTGGAGTTAACATCCCTGTTACCATTGGAGCAGTTGTATCTTCAATTGTAATGACATGATCAAAAGTTACACTTGGATTTCCACAAGGATCAGTTACGGTATAAGTCCTGGTCATAATGATCGGACAAGTACCAACTGGATTACCCATTACACTCACTGTTAAGTCACCATCCATATGACAATCACTTATTATTATGCCTGCTGCTTCTAATTCAGCTACGGTTGCAAAAGGAGCACCCGCATCTGAAGGAGCACAACCTTGGACAGTGGTAGGAGTTAACATCCCTGTTACCATTGGAGGCATTGTATCTTCTATAGTAATCACATGGTCAAACGAAGCAGTTGTATTTCCACATTCATCAGTTACGGTGTAAGTTCTGGTCATAATGATCGGGCAAGTTCCGACTGGATTACCCATTACACTCACGGTCAAATCACCATCTATCGTACAAGCATCCGTAATCATAACACCGGCTGCTTCTAAAGCTGCCACAGTTGCAAAAGGAGCATCCGCATCTGCTGTTGAACAACCTTCTATGGTTGTTGGCGTTAAGGAGCCAGTTACCATAGGAGCGGTAGTATCTTCAATAGTAATGACATGATCAAATGCTACGCTTGTATTTCCACATACGTCCGTTACGGTGTATGTTCTGGTCATCACGATCGGACAAGTACCGACTGGATTACCCATTACTGCTACCGTTAAATCATCATCCATATGACAATCGGTGATCATTACACCACCTGCTTCTAAAGCTGCGATTGTTAAATAAGGTGCTGGTGCATCAGAAGTTGCGCAGCCTTCAACAGTTGTTGCAGTTAACATCCCAGTTACCATTGGAGCGGTAGTATCTTCTATAGTAATTACATGGTCAAATGATGCAGTAGTATTTCCACAAGGATCAGTTACAGTATAAGTTCTAGTCATAATGATCGGACAAGTACCAACTGGATTACCCATTACTGCTACGGTTAAATCACCATCCATATGACAATCAGAAATCATTACACCTGCTGCTTCTAATGCAGCCACGGTTGCAAAAGGAGCACCTGCATCTGAAATTGCACAACCTTCTACAGTGGTAGGAGTCAACATACCAATTACCATTGGAGGCATTGTATCTTCTATCGTAATTACATGATCAAAAGTCGCACTTAGATTTCCGCAAGGATCAGTAACCGTGTATGTTCTAGTCATAATGATCGGACAAGTACCAACTGGATTACCCACTACGCTAACCGTCAAATCACCATCCATATGACAATCACTTATCATTACGCCTGCTGCTTCTAATTCAGCTACGGTTGCAAAAGGAGCACCCGCGTCTGCTATTGCACAACCTTCTACAGTAGTAGGAGTTAACATACCTGTTACCATTGGAGGCATTGTATCTTCTATAGTAATCACATGGTCAAACGATGCAGTAGTATTTCCACATTCATCTGTTAC
>JALZUU010000377.1 GCA_023300665.1 Saprospiraceae bacterium
GACGAGGCATTTTTTGAGGTAATCCTTGTTGGATTCCCGATAAAAATAACGAAGAATAAATTACTTTAAAAAAGTCAAAACGGACAGTTATTTAGTCGGCGTCCCTTAGATTCTAAGATAACGTTGCTAGTAACAGCTAACATCATAACATACAATTTTCACTCAAAAAAAATACTATTATGAAACTAAAAACACGTCAAGAAATTGCTCAGGAATACGGTATTGTTCGAGAAACACTTTATCGAAAATTAAAATCGGCAGGTATTGTTTTAAAAAGAGGATTGGTGAATGTAGAAGATCAAGAGCGAATTTATAAGATATTAGGAAAGCCGCGAGTTGTGAAGAATCAGGATCGTATTGCTTTTTAATGGATGTCTCAAAATGTCTCAAAATGTTTCGTTTTGTCTCAAAATGGAAGAGGGATGTTGGGTAGTTTTGTGGTGGTGATTAATCTAGAAAATAATAGGTGACTAGATTAATTAATTTTTTAACTTAAAACTATATAGGTATGCTCATTCTAAGATATACACTTATCGTTATTGTTTGTGCTTTCGTTTTTCCGATTTGTTCTTTTGGACAGGTAGGAGGTGAAGAGGATTTTGAATTAGATGATGAGTGTTTTTTAAAAAATAAAGATTTTGAATTTCAATTATTAGGTGAACGGTATGCTGATAGAAGCACAACTTTTTTATGTTCGGAGAACATGCCAACTTTTATTGATGTAATTGATGTCAATACAGGTGAATCAGTTGTTGGAGAATTTGAATGGGAAAAGAATGGTGTAGTTTCGGATCAAACTTCTAATGGATTAATCATTTCGGATGATGATGTCTCATCAGACTTTAATTCTAAAAGGAAATTAAAGATCAAAGCTAAATTTAATGGAAATATTCAAATTAGGTTCACAATATGGAAGAATTTTGTGACGTTTGTCGGTAACCATAATGTAAATACGTATGAATTTGATAATAATAACATAGAAGAATATATTGGAATAAATTATGACAGAGAAGAAGCTGTGGGAACTCCGTGGAATTTTATTTTAATTAAAGATGAGATACCTTCAGCATCAGAAACATTGATGGGGATGGTTCATTTTGAAAATGGAATAAATAAGTTAAATAATATTGAAGGAAATACAGTCAATTTACAAGTAAACCCAAACTCTTTTACTTCGAATGAACAGAATATCACCTTTACCCATTCTATTCTTCAAGAAGTTGACGACTACGAAATTGAGGTTGATTGTTGTAATAGGGGGCCAGACTTGTTACTATATGCAGGTCGGAAAATTGAATTTGATGTAGAACTTTATCGAGTTTGTGAATCTGATGATGATATACAGGTGACGGCGTCTGGTACAGCACCGCTACCTGGTGAAGTTTGTATTGATGGAGGTGTTGATTTGACAATTGATTTAATGTATAAGCCTGGTTTTGTAAAAGGAGATGATGAATTGACAAAAGATGGATCTAAATATGTGATAACTGCTGGTGTAAATGGAATTTGTGAATCTGATATACTTAATCGAGGACAGGTGCCTCCAAGAATTACTTGTCCAGATATCTTTGATCATCAAGGCGCAGAAAATGCTATGAATGACATTTTGAGGAAAGTAGGTGTTGAAGCAAATGTCAATTTTAATGTGAATGATCTTGCAATAAACTATGATGTGGTGGAAGATGATGATCTCTTAAGTTTTAGAACTAAACTTTCAAACGGAGTGCCTATACTAGATGAGGATAATAGTGCAACTAACGAAGTCGAGGCATTTAGATATAAAAGATTTACAATAGATAATGTTCCTGCATCGGATGTAGGACCTGTACGAGCATATATTATTTCTTCTTCGGAAGATAAAAACGGGACTACACTCGGTGGAACAGCTGGATTAGGGGGGTTAGGTATGAATAATTTATTATTAACTAATCTGGCGGACGGAACTACCTTTTTACATGAAATAGGTCATGCTAAGTGGTCTTTTGCACATCCACGACAAGCTAATCCTCTATATGGAAGGTCTGCTGTGACTGATGATTTTAAAAATTTTATGTTCTTCACTCGTACTACTGGTAGTCTTGATGACCCTAAGAATCCCTTGATAATTAGAGAAAATAATATACGACGATATCAGTTTAATATAATTAGAAACAATGATTAACGCCAATTAAGAATTAAGTTTTAATAATTGTTAATCTATTAATTAACCATAGGTAAGTATGAGTATTAAAAAAATTATCACCGCTTTAATATTTTTTTTTATGATTCAATATTCTAATGTTGCATTGAGTCAAAATGATTACATAAAAGAAAATGTAATGAAAATAAAAGAAGCTAAAGAAGCGGCTAAAGCTGCGAGGCAGAATATGTATAATATTATTGTTGGAAATCCTGTTTTAAATTCAAAGTCTCAAGTAGATAAAGTTGAACAGTTTACCCCTGTCGCAAGTGAACTGATGGGTATATATCCGTATGCTCCTGACCTTTGGTTTTATTTTCTTTTTTTAAGACGTGATGAATTGGGTGTCGATCATATATTAGAAGCCCAATCTTTATTGAAAAAGAGACTATATAAAGAACAGGAACATTATCATAAATTAGTCTACTATTATAATATAACATCTGAGATTCCAAGGCTAGAAGGTAGTATTGACTCCAATCTTATTGATACAGTATATCATTTTGTAAGTATTGAGAAAAAAATTCCAGCGGAGTTTCTATTTCAGCTAAAAAATATGGCCACATTAGCAAATCTTGGAAACGAGAAACATGAGGATGAATTACTTAATCTAGTAGCCACTATATATAAAAGGATGAAAGAGGAATATGGATTAAAGGGTGGAAATAAAATTAGACAAATTTTGTATAAACAAATTCTACCCTATACGATAGGGGTATTGTACTCCAAGAAAAGTACGTTGAATATATTATACTTAATAGAAGATCTTTTTTTTATTCCGGAATCTAGTCATACAGGTAAATACTCTACAGCTAAGAATACTATTATGCATTATATCTATCCCAGAATATACAACGACAAGCTTCCGAAGCCTTTCCGAGGAATTAATTTCTTAACAGAAGAAATTCCAACAGATGTAGAACAATGGAGACAACTACTGTCCAGCGATGATGTTTGGAAACCCATTGTAAGTTATTAATCGTCTTTCAAAAGTGGAGATGGAGAATTTATGTTCTTTACGAGTTTGTTTAATTATCTTTAGAATAAAATATCTAAATTATGAAAAAAAGAGTTATCATCCTTCTTGTTCTATTATTAACCATAGGAAATACAATATCCTTTGCTCAGATTTCTAGTGCTATCGTTCATCCAATAACTTGTTCTGGAGTTTGTGATGGAAGTATAACTATTACTGTTGATCCTAGTCAATTAGAGTCTTATCAAGAGTTACCATTTGAAGTTGAGTATATCAGTGGTGACAGTGGAAATTCTGGATCATTTATAATGAATGATTATAGTATTTTTTTACCAAACTTGTGTATGGGAGAGTATGAAATTGTTGTGACATTGAACGATGATGAAGTGAACGGAGTTTGCATAGACGAATTTATTTTACAAGTAACACTGGAAGAATATATTCCTGATTTCATTACTTCCTTTTCATTAGGAAGTGATCCTACAATTAGAAATGCTTTCCTTGAATTAAATAATCCTATTCCAGGTGAAGATATTATGTTCCAACTTTTTAGAGATATGACAGGAGAAATATTATGTGAAAGCCAATTGAATGAAATGTTTAATTCGAGGTTTTGTCCCAACCTTAATTCAACAGAAGAATACTGCGCGATTTTTACGAGAGCAAATGGATGCAAGGCTTTTAAATGTTTTAAAGTACCAGGGCAAAGCTGTCTTAACGAACTCAATATCTCCCTCGTATCAAGCACCGACGAATGTAAAGACTTCGCCGATGGATCACTTGAAGTCAGTGTCGAATTAAATGAATGTACCGAATATAATATCGCTTGGACCAGCGGTGATATAGGTCTTCTTGCTGATGATCTCAAAGCGGGTAATTATTGCGTTACGGCAATTTCAAAAGATTGCGAAAATTGTAGAACTGTTGCTTGTTTTGATGTAGGTTCTGCTCCAGAAGGTTGTGACGATAATACTCCCTGTAACGATGTTATCAGAAATGAAATATTAAACAAAAAAATCACTATAAATGCTGAATCTATATTCTACAATAACATTAGTGGTGATTGTGAAAATGGTAGTGTTACTTTTGATGCGAGTGGAAGTGATTTTGATATAACTGTTTCTCTGATACCTCCTTTTTTAGACGAGTGTATCTTAGATAGCGATGATCTTGACCTAACGCAAACTAACCCCGAAGGTTCTTTTCAAATTAAATGTAATACACCAACACAAGGAAAAGAATGTACAGGAACGTATTGTTTTAAAATAAGTAAGGCAGATGATGCTAATTGTTTTGTAACAATATGTCGAAATATTAAATTTTGTGAAGGGAGATCAAGAAATTCTAAAGGAATAAGTTGTTCCATAAGTGGAGATGGAGGTACAGGAGGAAATGATATTGGTAAAGAAAATATAATCGTAAGACCTCCATCTACGGGAAGTAATTTACCTGAAATTGATCTGAAAAAAATAGATCCACTAAAAGATAACACTATGTTAACTTTAGCAAAAATTTATCCTAATCCTTTTACAACAGACATTAACATCCAGCTAGAAAGTATAGATGAACAAACAATACAAGTTGAACTAACTGATATTTATGGTAGAACCGTAATCCGTGAAATTCAGGAACTTACGAAAGGAGTCAACCTCATCAAACTTCAACCATCTAATAATCTAGCCAGCGGAATCTACGCATTAACGATTATTGACCAAGATCAGAAAAAGTATACCCAATTAATTACACGAATGAATAATTAAATGTATCTTTCAGTTAAGATGAAAATTTTAAAAAATATACTTTTGACGAGTATCCTGATTATATCAGGGTACTCGTTGGTTTTTGCTAGTCACCAACTGGGTAGCGAAATATCCTATGAAGTAATAGGAGAAGGTGGATGGCCAAATTCTAAGTTATTTAAAGTTACGTTTATTGTTTATTATAGTTGTTTAGGTTCTAATATTGATCAACAAATACCAATAAAAATTAATCCAGTTAATTTTCCAGGGAGAGAAACAAGAATATTGGATAGAGATAGTATTCAAAATCTGGAATACAATTTTCTCAAATGCAGTATTAGACCACCAGGTCTTTGTTACAATAAAATGTATTTCTCTGATACTATTTCTATTCGCGAAACATTACTTCCCTATGATATTGCCTCCCGACAATGTTGCCGTGATCCAATAATTGACAATATTCTCTATCCAGACTCTTTTGGGTTAATCAATCATGTAGAAATAACAGACTTGGTCTATGAACTTGATAATACTAGTCCAGTTTTTGTTGATTCTAAATTTTTGAGTTTTTGTGTAAACGAAGAAACTGCATTTGATTACGCTGTTACTGAGGTCGATGGTGATCAACTGATTTATAAATTTTGCACACCATTAGGATATGATACTAGAATACCAAATACAGATTTTTTATGGCCTGCTGTCCAATATCTCCTCCCTACTTACGCTACCAATTATCCACTCGGTCAAGGCGGCTTAGCCATAGATCCCAATACTGGACAACTCACAGGAACTCCTCAAATTACTGGTAATTTTGCCGTCGGCATCTGCGTAGAAGAATATCGAAACGGTGAGTTTCTTGGAGCGGTCCGACAAGACATCGCCATCAACGTCGTCGCCTGCACCCCGCTCCTCACTGCCGACCTCGAATCCGAAACCACCGATCCTCAAAACCGCGCCGTCTACCAACTCTGTAACGAAAACACCCTAACCATTCAAAACCTTAGCGGTCCACCCGAGTCTATCACAGATTACGAGTGGTATATCGACTATCCAGATCAGCCGCTGACCAGCAATCTAGAAACACCAACTTTTACCTTTGATCAAACAGGTGTTTTTTATGGACATCTTGTAGTCAATCCAGATAGTCTTTGTAATGATACTGCATTTTTTCTGGTAGAAGTATCTTCTTTAGATACCGACTTTTTGATGGCTTATGATACTTGTAATGTAGGACCAGTTGATTTTATCGCCACTCCAATCAGTAGTGCTACCGTCGATAATTATAGCTGGGATTTTGGAGATAGTTTGACTTCGACTCAAGCAAATCCCGCACACCAATATATGGATGCTGGAGCCTACACTGTCCAACTGATCGTAGAAGATGAATTTCAATGTCGTGATACGCTACTCCAAGAGCTGACTTGGCGACCCGCGCCTGAAGTGATTATCGTCTCGCCTGATGTCTCGGTAGGATGTACCCCGCTTACGACGACCATCCAAAATCGTTCTCGTCCCGTCGATACGACTTACCAACTCCATTGGGAGTTTGGCGACGGAGGGACAGATACAGGGCTGGCTCCTTCACATGTTTACCGTAGTTTTGGTAATTATAATGTTTATTTGTCGATCACTTCTCCTTTCGGATGTTTTGTGGATACGGTATTTGAAGATTTGATTTTCGCAGATCTTCCGCCGAAAGCTGACTTTAGCTGGAGTCCATCTGCTGATCCTGAAAAATTTACAGCGTTTCAATTTATGGATGCTTCTGAACGAGCGTTGGGTTGGAGTTGGATTTTTGATACCCTTTCAATACCCGATATTCGTCCATCGGCTACCTATGTTTTTTCAGATACCGGTTATCAGGAGGTTACTTTAATTGTGGAAGATCAGTATGGTTGTTTTGATACATTGACCCAAACCATAGACGTAGTTCCTCCTCAAACTTATTTTTTACCAAATGCTTTTACGCCAAATGGAGATGGTCTTAATGATGAGTTTATCGGTGTTGGATTGACGGATTATCTAGCAGATTTTAGATTGGATATTTTTAATCGTTTTGGCGCTTTGATTTTTAGTTCGCAGGAAGTAGAGGTTGGCTGGGATGGAGGCAATGCTCCAGCAGGTGTGTATGTATACAAGGTGCGTTATCGAGTGCCACGTGGCGAGCGGACGGAAATGCGAGGAGAAGTGGTGTTGGTGCGGTAGGGGATCTATGAATATCCAATATCTAATATTGATTAAGAGAATATTGAATTTTTGTCCGCATATTTAAGTGGGCTTCTTTTATTAAAAAATTATCACGCTTCCTAAAGTAAGATTAGCAAAATTTAAAAATAATAAATCCAGATTTTACGATAGAAGAGCAGATTGGATATTCCTTATTGAATATCCGATATTGAATATTTTTAAACAAATCTCCTCAGTCACTTGTCCTTATAGTCTAAATCAGAACTATAAAAATGTTAGGATACCTCTCTATCGGATTAATTATTTTATGCTTCGTAATAATTCTATTAATTTACGCTAGAAAAAGAAAGCAAAAGAATAAACGAGCAGCTCTCCAAGATAGCTGGGGTAAAGCCCATTCCAAAAATAGACAATTAGAACGTATCGCAGTTTTGTACGAGTTGGCTCCACCAGACTTTGCAGCGATCAATCATCTAGACGAAGAAACCTGTAACGATATTGATTTTGCTAGTCTTTTCGATTTGGTCGATCATACCACGAGCAAGGTGGGCCAGCAATATTTATATGCTCAATTATTAAGCACTACTGGTTCCATCGATCTGATCAAAGAACGCGCTTCGTTAATGGATTGGGTGACGGAGCATCCCGCGGAACGACTTGAGTTGCAGATGGCGATTTCAAAATTAGATGCCCGCCAAATTTATAATGTCCCGCTCTTATTTGCAGAATCACTTCCGTTTAATAAAAACATGAGTATCGCCTCTGAAATACTCAAATGGTTGGCAATATTTTTTACTATTGGTGCTTTCTTTGATCTTCGTTTTATCCTTGGAGTGGTGGCTTTGTTTTTTATAAATTTGGTGGTACACTATTTAAATAAAAAACATATTCAGGAGCATCTCAGTGCTTTTATCCAAGTCAGTAAACTCATCAGTGCCGCCGAAAAAATAAACACCTTTCAAACACCATTAGTCGATCATCCAATTTTGACAAACGCTTTAAATGGATTAAAAAAGCTAAAGCAGAATCTTGGATTGATTAGCGTTGATACCTTTGGACAAGGATACAATGAAACAACGGCAATGATTTGGATTTTGGGAGAATATTTAAAAATCATGTTTTTGATTGAGGTGAATTCTTATTATAAAAGCATCAAAGAACTAACCGACAAAAAAGAGGACTTATATAAAATCTATTGTGCTTTGGGAAAGACCGATGCGACGATAGCAATGGCCTCTTTTAAAGCGACGCTTCCATACAGCTCTACACCACAGATGATCGCCGCGGACGAAGATACGGTCATCGAAATCGAAGACGCTTTTCATCCGTTGATTCCTGATTGTGTCGCCAATAGTATTCGTATTCCAAAAGGTAGAGGCACCTTAATCAGTGGTTCTAATATGTCTGGAAAAACCTCATTTATCAGGACGGTAGGAATTAATATTTTATTCGCCCAAACCTTATCGATTTGTCTGGCTAAAAAATGTCAAATCCCTCCATTGCGATTGTCTTCTTCTATTCGAATTTCCGATGATGTCGAAGAAGGGAAAAGTTATTATATCCAAGAAGTGGAGCGTATTTATAATTTTTTAGAAGCGGCCAATGATCATCATGGCAACTTTTTTTTGCTAGACGAAATATTCAAAGGAACGAATACTTTAGAGCGAGTCGCCGCAGCGAGTGCTGTACTATCTCACCTCAACGACGGGAATAGTTACGTGATGGTAGCTACCCATGATATAGAATTAATTGATTTGTTAAAAGATGGTTTTGATCCTTATTATTTTAGTGAAGAAATTCAAAATAGCGAATCCATTTATTTTGATCATAAAATAAAAAAAGGAGTACTTCAAGAAGGAAATGCAATTAAGTTATTGGACTTTTTTCAGTTTCCAAAATCAGTAGTGAAAGAAGCGCTTTTGCAAAAAGGAAAGATGTTGAAGAATAAAACGTTGTTTTAAACAGCTTCACTTTATTAATTATTTTTTGTCCTTATATAGCCTGTCCGAGCATTGTCTCGGGGAATAAAAGACGTGGACAGCAAAAGACATATACTAGTCCCAAAATTTGCTTGGTTTAATAAAGAAAACGGTATCAATAAAATAAAGTAATCTATTTCGGGTCAATACATTTTCATCATGCAAATCTTCTATAATCAATCCAAGGTCAGAATTTTCGTAATCGTGCCGCCGCTTGTTTTCAAATCCATTGGTGATCATGAACCCTTTAACTGTTTCTAAATCAGTCATATCATCTGCCTTGATGTAAGCTTGTTGAACTACAGCGTAGAAAGTATCGTCTGAAAGATGAAAGCCTAACAAGTGGTAAGCGGTATCAGCAAAAAAATAATTATGTAAAAGTAGATTGTAAAAATAATCCTCCCAAGAGGCATAGTATATAGCATCGTTTAATTTGATAACCTGCTTTTCTCCTATGATATAAACTTTCTGTTCTGCACCACTTGCTATAAAATTATCCTCTGGAATATCCTCCAAAATCAGGCTATTAGATTTTGCAAACTGAATTAATCTCTCTGTTTCTTGTGCTTTGTTTTTGTGTTTTTCTTCAGCCATTGGACCTGTTCTCTGGCCGCTTCTAAGGTGACTGGTAACTGTTTGGATAAGTGCATCATAGCTTGCGCCGCTCTTTCCCGAAATGAGATTTTGTAATTCATATTTTATCTGTTTTATATCCATTTTGATTTTGTAATGCTAAAAGATGGCTCTTAAAGTAGAACGGCAATTATCTATGTAAACAATACAAATATACCTTAAATATCACAATACACATTTTAGACCATCTGTAATCTTGATGCTAGCTTTCCTCTATTTTTTGCCACCTTCTCCAAAATAAATTCATACATCCGTCCTCCCAGATTCTATCCAATTTCCAAAATCCGTAGTGCAAGAAGCCCTTGTGCAGAAAGGAAAGATGTTGAAAAATAAAATGTTGTTTTAAATTACGTACTTTATTAAGTAAGCTCAATGAAAAAAGCCTTGCGAATTTTTATCGCAAGGCTTTTTTATTAACTATTTCCTATCGTTTATGCCGACGGAGAATTTCAATATCATATGTCGTCTTTGTCGCGTTAGCATTACATAGTACGTGACTGATTAACTAATTAACAATTATTTATAAAACGGTACTCTAAGTTAATTAACTAGCCAGACTTAAAACACTCCCCGCTTACCCGCGAACAACCCGCAAAGTCTTCACCGCTTTTCCCACCTGTACACGCACAAAATAAATTCCACTTTTTAGTGTACTACTATCTACCGGAATCTCATGTGCCCCCTGACTTAGAGAACGATTGGTAGCTGATTTTACAACCTTACCTACCACGTCTGAAATGTCGATTCGTACCGTCTCTTTTTGATCCATTTTAACGGATACCGTAAGTCGATTCTGGAAAGGATTCGGGTAACTATTAACGAGAATATTTGGTGTCGGTTCAACCGATGCCGTGCTGGTTGTTTGACAATCATTGATAATAGGAATATGCTGAAAATCTTCAAATAAATAATTTCTAACATCTGATTCAGGAACCCCAAACCAGTCCATCATTACCGATCCATAAACTGATTTAAAATCATATTGCATCGCCACACCTTCATCGATATCCACATCTGTTCCAATCTCAGGATTACTACCGATCACCCCTGCATTAATACAACTTCCAAAGATCATCATTGGCGCAGCCGTACCATGATCTGTTCCAAGTGCGGCATTAGAAATAATCTTTCTACCAAATTCAGAAAAAGTCATTCCGATGACTCGTTGATCTATATTTAATGCTTTTAAGTCTTCTTGGAAAGCATAAATTGCGTCAGATAATTCTTTTAGCAACTCAGCGTGATTTCCGGTAGTTGTACTACCTTCCACTACTTGATCGGCATGGGTATCATAACCACCTTGGCGAATCACAAATACTTTTGTTTGTAAACCACCTGAGATCATTTGAGCAATTACTTTTAGTCGTTGAGCGATACTATTGTCTGGATAATCTATGATAGAATTTCCACTATCAACCGCGCCAACAATTCGTTCTGCATAAGCATTACTTTTCTTAAAAGTATCGACCACATAACCCAGCTCTGCACCATAACAATCGTTTGGTAATGGTGCTTCAACTCCAGTCGTGAGTCCACCTAAATATTCTACATTGAGAATAGCTAAACTAAAATTAGAGTCGTTACCTTGGCAGGTTCCTGAAACGGATTTGCCGAGCGTTAATGCAAATGGATCAAGACAATCTTCATTAGGATAATCGCCTGGATATCCCGGAAATTCATCATCAAAATAACGGCCCAACCAACCAGTCGATTTAAATTCATCTGATTTTACACCCGTATTCCAGATATCTGCTGATCGGAAATGTGAACGATTTTGATTTGGATAAGCAACGCTTTGTACTAGCGTAAGATTACCATTATCATATAAATTATTGATTCCTTCCATTGCTGGATGTAAACCAATCGTATCCGTCATCGTCAACAATTCATTTTCTGGAATAAAAAGGTTTGGACGCGCATTTGCCAGATTATCAAAATAGTCTAATGGAACAAAAGACGAAAGTCCATCATTGCCACCATTCAAATCTATTAATACCAATACTTTATCATCGTCTCCATTGACCATATTAAAAAGGTTGCTGGAAGACAGTGCGGCTAGTTCGAATCCACCTAAAAAGGCGGGTAAAGTCACTAGACTACTTTTTTTAAGGAAAGATCTTCTTTTCATTTTTTTAGTTTTTTAATAATGCTTAGATCTACA
>JALZUU010000378.1 GCA_023300665.1 Saprospiraceae bacterium
TCCTAAAATAGGCTAATGGCTCCCTCTGACAGCCGCCTCTGCCCAGGGCGCACGCGTCTCTTGTTCTCGAGCTTCATAATCAAGTTTGACTCCTCGCGGTTTGCGCGGTTTGTCGGAATTGGTTCGGCTAGAGGAAGCGTGTTCATTAACCGTTCGTCTGGTCGGAACATCGGGCAGCGCCGCAAGTACCGTCTCTAGGTCCGCGAGAATTTTAGGTTGCGCCTGTGCCATGTTTTTTTGCTCATAAGGATCTTCTAAAACGTTGTATAGTTGATGTTCGCCATCATCTCCTTCTCGTACAAGTTTCCATGGCCAATCAAAAACTGCCTTCCCTGAACCCGAACCGAGAATCAACGGATCTCGTTTGATCTCAACACCACGGTCTATGGCCGACCACATGCTTTGTCCATTGGGATTCTCTATATGCAATGAATCACTACCTACCGCCTCAAGCAAAGTTGGTAGCCAATCCTGGATAGCGATTTGTTGTTTCAACACCTGGCCTGCTGCGATATGGTCTGCCCACATAATAAGCCCTGGCACGCGCATACCCCCTTCCCAAGGCGAACCTTTGGCACCGCGCAAATCACCATTATTAGAACCAAGAGATAACGACCCTCCATTGTCACTAGAGAAAACAACAATAGTATTTTCCAGAATCCCTTGGTTTTTCAACTCGTCTATTACTTGGCCAATGCCATCGTCAAGTTGCGTAACCATCTCGGCATAAACATATCTATTGCCACGCTCCACCGCTTCATTTAGCCCACTATTTTTCGGGGTAGTCTGCAAAGGGGAATGTGGTGCGTTGTAAGCTAAATAAAGGAAAAAAGGGCGGTCGGGTTTCCGCGTGTCAATTACTCGCTTTGCTTCCGATGTGAATAGATCGGTTGCGTGACCTGGTTCTCGAAGAGACACCCCTTCTCTTTGCCAATCCAGCCCACCTGAATAAACATGTGTATAAAAATCTATAAAACCGCCTAGAAATCCGTAGTGCGAATCAAAGCCTCTTGAAATCGGCCAGTAGTCGGTATTACCAATGCCTAAGTGCCATTTTCCAACCATATGAGTTTGATAGCCTAATGCTTTAAAATACTCAGGCATTATTTTTAGATCGAGCGGTAAGCCACTGTCATTTGACATCGGACCATCTATGCCGTAATGTAATGGATTGTGTCCAGTGAGAAGGCTAGCTCTGGTTGGGCTACAGATAGGGTAGACATAGTTTCGATCTAGGATCATCCCATTACGGGCCATCTGATCTAAATTAGGCGTAGCAATTTCACTGCCGTTGTAGCCAACATCACCAAATCCCATATCATCTACTAATATAAAAATCACATTGGGTTGACTTTGGGCGTTCATTTGAGCGCCAGTATTAGGTGTTGATCGATTTTTATCCGTCTCCGAAAGCTCAGAACAGGCCACAAAAAAATTGGCAACAATAATTAGCAAAACAAAATTTAATTTTTTCATTTTTTATTTATTAAACAGCTTCCATACTTTATTTTTTGCTAAGGTCGCAATTTTTAATCTTTAAACAAGAATTAAGGACAGTTTATGGAGTGCTGGATATGGGATTTGTGGGTAAGGTAGTGGGAGAGTTTTTTTTAGTCGAGGTTATTTAGTTGGTTCGATACCGTGTTTATTTTTCTTTGCAGTAGCTTATCATTTTGTAATTTGATATTTCGTTTCCATTTTTTACTTTGATATTATTGGAGTATTTCAAAGTTGACATTACATTACTTTTTTCTGAAACAGTCTTTATGAAAATAACCACAGTATCATTTTTGAATATATATTCTTCGTCGAATTCTTGATTATCTAATAATTTCATACTTGAGAACAGTGGAATCTCAATTCTATTGGGTTCTGATTTTAATTTTATAAAAGCAATTTTATTCTCAATGTTCGTTGCTAAATGCAAATTCTTATTCCAATATTCTTCATCGCTTTTTGAGTATAAGCAACTATATTTTTGGATGTCACTATAAGATAATCGAAGGTATTCAATATTCTCAGTTTTTTGATTAATTAGTTTCCTAAGTATAGGGAATTCTTCAGCAATTTTATCAGGTTTCATTTTATATCCAAACGCTAACCCTACATCAATAAAATCAGATAGTTGATGTAGACTAGTTTTATCAAATTCATTTGAAATAGTTACAAATTTTTGTTCCCCGATTTCATATATCAATTGAGTGAGGATAAATCCTAAGTCATAACAACTTGATAAACCACCACAATCAAAATGAATCAACTTGCCTAATGAAGATCTCTTTTCATTTAAAACATCAGTCACCAATTTTACCAATTCACCGTTCTCTTTTAATCCTTGATTCTGGACTAATGTATTTCCTAAGTGAATATTTTTTACTTGCATTTTCTTGCAAGAAATACAGAGCAAAAGCAGAATTAATAATTTGAAAATAAATTTGTTTTTCATCATTGTAGCTAACGGCTAGTACATGCTGCGTTACGGAGTTTAGCCGACATGATCGTCATGTACATTGTCTGTACCTCGAATAAACCTCTATTTCTATCTGCTAAAGGTAATAAATTACCCTCATAAAACTAGGACGTCTCAGGGGATATTATTGTCTTTCCCAATCATTTGAATCCAGTATTTATTTTTCTTTTTTTATCAACAACTAAGATCAACAAAAAAGCTGTCTATAGGAAAATCATCATTTTTCATGACAATCATCTTGGGACAGCTATTGAGGTTTTTAATTCCTTCTAAAAAATCGTATTTTTTTTGTGACTACTGAAAAATCAATGCTTAATCACTTTTCTAGTAGTCGTTTTATTGGCTGATTCTAAAGAAATAATATAAGTTCCTGGCGTCCAATTTGCAGTATTTAACGTCATATTCTCTTGATGAATAGCTAGTGGAATAGTCTTAAGCAAAATACCTAAGGTATTAAAAACCATAATAGTTCCTTCAGATAATTCAGCGGAATATTCCACAATTAATGCTTCCTCAAAAAGACTAGGATGGACGCTAAAGGCTAATTGACTATCTGTTAGTTCAGTTGAATTGACCAATTGACAAGTTGGATCTACGAGCTCTTGGTTATTGCCATTTGGTCCTACGATAAATCTATAGTAACATCCATTTTCAAATAATAGTGCCTGCATGAATCCGGCCTCAAAATTTCCTCCGTGGTCCACATCAATGGCGATCACTTTTTGGTCATACAACGGAGTAATTTGTGGAAATAACGTATGACCAAAGATCATCGTTTCTCCATTGAAGTAAGAAATAATATCATCTACTTGGGCTTGCGATACTTCTTCTCGTGCGATACCTCTATACCAATAAACGCCTTCACTTGAACCACCATTCACGATTTCACATGCGGCGCTTCCTGCGGGGCAATTACCGTCCATTCCCAATCGACCAAAATCATTAATTTCTTGATACGTCAAATTTAGATTTCTCACATTTGGACTTAATCCAGCATGTATTAAAAGAGCAGAATTACCTGCATTTTCTAAAATATTTTTAGATCTAAGCCATTGACCAAGTTCGGTATTTTGATCATATAAATCATAAAGCATTTCACCCATATAATGAGCATTCTCTATGTACTTATCTCGAACATATCTATAATCATGTTCAAAATTAAGCACCTCGTGGTTGCCAATGATGAAATGAACTTGACCACCAACAAGCTGTGCTTCTTGTTCTAATTTATACAATAACCAAAGACATTGTGTAACATATTCTCCTCTATCAAACATATCACCGATAAAGAATAAATGTCCGTCTCCATAAGTCCAGTTATAGTTTTCATCAATCACTCCACCACCTTGCAGTAAATAGATATAAGCATCAAACTGTCCTTCAATATCACCAGTGACTAAAAATTTATCTGGCATCTCATATTCTGCTTCTGGGATTTCATGTGAGTCCATTAAATTAAAACTAAAACTATCACCATTAGGCAAATCACAAGTCAACGTAGGGTTCGAGCCAGCAGGCAAAATTTCTGTAAGAAGGCCTTCTTCCGTTATATTTTTTATCACCATTTCGCCATCTCGGTGAAACACGTAAGGCCCATCAACACTATACTCAATGGGATCGTCATTAAATTCACAACTAAATGAGAGGTCGCCATCAGCAGTGGAGAGGTTATGTACTTCCACCGCAATGACATTTATACCTGTGTTAAAAAAAGAAACTGGAATGTTATATAGTACTTCATGATCTTCAAAGTCATGTGGTATATCTCTGTCTGGGGTGGTAGCTGCAGTAATTTGGCCTTCTGGCAAATTGACCGTACGAGTTACTTCTTGACCATTGACGTAAATAACCAATGCATCATCTGCGGACATTTTAGCTACGACGGTTGAGATCGAATTAACATCTTCTACTTCCACAAGTTTTCTAAAAAAATAGGTTACACTTCCGTTGTCTAAAAGAGTATTTTCACCTCCATCTCCAAAGCCAAATTCTCCTGAACCTACATCCCAATCATTATCGTCGTAATCCAAGTTTATCCAATCTGCACCCAAATCAGATCCATCGTCTAAATATTTCCAAAAAGAGGATTTTTCAAAATAAAGTTCCGAAAAGTCTGGAATAACTTCAATTTCAAATTCAAAGATATCGTTGAAAATCGTTTCATCATTGTCTGTTGAGATTTCAGCTTTGATATTGTGTGTACCTAAAGTAGTCAAATCAAAAGTCTCCATAAAGTTGTGTACAACTGAACCACCTGGAGGTATATTTATGGAGATGCTTTCTGTTCCTATCGCTACACCATCTACCATATAAGATATATCGTAAGATTCGATAGCACTCAATCCTGGATTTTCTATAATAGCAGAAAGTGAAATATTATTTCGAACCAACATTACATCGGTCACTCCTTCCAAACCCGATATTCCCAAGTCAAATTCTCCCTGAGGAACTACAAAATCAACGACTAGAATTGGGGCTTCTTCTTCTATTCCGTCAAAAGACTCGGCTTCCCGGTCTCCAGTTCCTGTGATAATAAAAGTTAAAGGATTTCCAATTGACCATCCATTATTTGTTATCATTTCCGAGATAAGAATTGTTAGGTTTGGGGTTCTTTCTCCGGTTCCCCCCAAATGTGCTTCACTCCATGCTGGTACAGACCAATTTACAGTCTGTTGAGTGGTAATTCGGGAAGAGATATTCTCAGGAAGTTCGGCAAAGGTATTTGAAGATGCAGCAGATTCTCCTTTGATTGTCAAGTTAGTTTCACCATTACTTGTATCATTAGCATGAAATTGAATATATGCATTAAAGATAAAAGCATTTGATGGGATATCTATGTCTGTAAATCGGATTCCAATGGTTTGGTTATTTTGATTAGAGAAATCATCAAAGGTTAACTCTAAGTCACCACTGTCGAATAACGTTTGGGTTCCATCTTCACTTTCTTCGGCATCATCGGAGGTTTGATTAACTTGATAAGAACGACTAAGGATTTGAGCATTAGCTTGCGACGTCATTAAGGTCACAAAGAAAAATAAAAAGTAAATGTTTTTCATTATAAAAAAAATTTGTACTCCTAAAAGAGCAATAAATGTCGATGTTAATTTGGCTAGAAATATCATCTAAGGTAGGATATTTTATACTTAAAGTGTCTAACAAAATGGATTTATCTTTTTTCTTGTTATAGAATTTACTTTTATACGCCTAACACTCATTGATTTGAATGTTAACAGGAGGTGTTTTTTGTAATTCTATTATTAGCTGGTTTAGTTTTAGTTTGTGGTGCGGCAGCGGGGTATAAAAAATTATTGGCATCTTTTTTGAAAAATTTAAAATACCTTTCCTCTTTCTCGCCAAATCATACAATAATTTCAAAATTATAAGGCATTGATCATTTCTATTAAACAGCTTTAAAGCTAAATTAATAGCTAACATAAATAAAAGATTATGAAAAATTTATTTTCAGTACTTTTTATTTTCTTTCTAATTTCTACCTGGACGTTTGCTCAAAATTGTACTATTGGTACTACTGTAGGAAGTACTTGTACTTTAACTATGGATGGGGTTTTAACGATTCCTGCAGGTGTAGATTTAATGATAGAAGTTAAAGCTTGGGGAGCAGGAGGAGGTTCGCAATCAGCTAAGAACAGAAGAAGTGGAGGTGGCGGAGGTGCTTATTTTAATACCATATATTCGGTTTCTGGAGGTTCAACCTTTCCTATTACTGTTGGAGAGGGAGTGATAGCTATGGCTGGAGGAGATACCTCTTTTGATTTTGACGGAAGTGGTCTTGTAATTGTTGGCGGCGGTGGTATGGGCTCAATCAATCCAGGCCTAGGAGGAACGGGAGTCGGATCTGTACCTGGAGGAGACGGTGGAGCTAGAGAAAAAGGAGGTCTTGGTGCTGCTGGCGGTGGTGGCGGTGGTTCTGGACCTGGGAATGGTCCTGGTGGTGAGGGTGGCGATCCTACAAACGGTATAGGAGGTGTAACTGGTGTAGCTGGAACACCCGGCGCTGCTGGAGGCGCAGGAGGCAACCACGAAGCAATGGGCGCAACGTCCGGCACAAATGGCGCATTTCCAGGTGGTGGTGGTGGCGGAAAAGCTACAACTGTCGATCCTCAAGATGGTACAGCAGGTGGAAATGGACAAGTGATTGTTTGCGTTACCGCTGTATTACCAGTTGAATTAGTCCGCTTTAATGCCACTGCCAAGGATAAGCACATATTATTAGAATGGCAGACGGCAAGTGAACTGAATAACGAAGGATTTGAAATTCAAAAAAGTAAAGACGGTATCGTCTGGGATAAACTCGAATTTGTAGAAGGCAAAGGAACCACTTCTATTTTAACCACCTATGCTTTTATAGATAACTCACCGACTCAAGGACCAAACTATTATCGGCTTAAACAAATGGATTTCGACGGAAAATTTGAGTACTCAAAAACGATATCCGTTGTCTTTAATCGGCAAAATGAAATCATTATATTTCCAAATCCAGTCGATGATCAATTAATTATTGAAGCGAACATATCTGAAGAAGTAAATATCCAGATTTATAATACCCTTGGTAAGGAGGTATATCAAAATATACAATTTATGGATCGGCAATTAGTGATAGACGTATCGACAATTAAAATTGGAAATTACTATTTAAAGATCACCAATGCTAAAACAGGAGTAAGTGTATACCAGCAACCTGTAGTTAAGAAGTAATGATTGTAGTTGTTTAAACAGCTTTAAAATTGTCTACGAACTGAGGATTGTTTAGTATTGCGTGTAGCGCTGTACCTGTCTGACGACAGGTAGATTTACACGAAGACGTTTAAACAAGCGCTTTGATTTTTGTAAATCTATTATTATTGGTTTTGCTATTGAGATTGTGGTGGGACAGTGGGGAAATTGCTTTTAAATAGAAATGGAACTCTTCCTCCCAACGATTAGCAAAAAGCCGAGCCGCTCGTTTACACCTCTGGGTGTAGAAACAAAAAGTTGAGCCCATGATAAGTAGTAGTTTCGTAGTTGGTCGGTTTACAAATTATTCTAGGTAAGTATCGTTTGTATTTTGGCTATATATTGCTTGTAAAGCTGTA
>JALZUU010000379.1 GCA_023300665.1 Saprospiraceae bacterium
GTTTAATTTGTCCACGTACTTAAGGTATTATCCTTCTTTTTCTAATCCTCGTATATGCTGATGTCGTCCGATATTTTCTATTGCTTGACGCAGCCAAGGCGCTTCTTCTATTTCTATTAAACTAAAATAAAGTAATCCAAAACAAAGGGAAAACAAAGAAAGTACTAGACAAAGAATAAAGATCGCAATATATATGAGAGATCCATAAACAAGTTGGTCCATTGTGGTTTGATCAACCGAAACATTCCAGCCAAGAAACTCCAGATAAAACCAAAGAATGGAAGTATCCATTATTAAGAACAAGGATATTCCTAAAACAGAAACAAGTAATAACAAGCCTATTACTTGTCCTAAATTTTTCTTCATTAAATTAATTCCACGAGAGAATGCAATTAAAAAATTGGTCTCTTCTTTTTGTGAAATAAATAGGGTCATTAATAAAAAAGGAGTTAAGAAAAATATCAATAGTCCTTTAAAGGATAGATCTGTCGCTAAAATTAAACATCCAATAGTTACTGGAACTAACGTGTTTAAAAAGTTAAAAATATGATTTTTAATATCTTGTTTAACTGACGATTTACCTTGGAAATCCCGAAGCAAAATCTGCATTAGAAAAAAGAAAAAAGCAGTGTACAAACAAATATTAATGATAGGAACCAAGAAAATAGATTCATTATTGAAATATTGTCCAAGATGATTAAAGGCGCCGAAAAATTCTGTTGGAAAACTAAAAGCTTCATTTAAAGGAAGCTTACTAATGATTGAAACAATAAAAACATAAAGAGAAGCAATTCCTGCGCTGTATTTCAGGATCGTACTTGAATTTTTTCGGATAAGGCTAAAAGCGTCAGTTAGAATTTTTCCTGAAGATTTAATGCCCTGATAATTTACTGAAAGATCTTGGGTAGGAGGAATTCGTGTATCTTTTAAATCAGTTTTAAATCCTTTTCGCGCTTTTATCACAGGATAAATTACAAAATAGCCTAGAATAAAGAACAAGCAAATTAAGATAAACATAAACCTTACTAGATCTGGGGTTTCTGTATATCGAGTTAAATAACTTTCGATAAAACCTGCTGCAATAAAAATCGGAACAAGTCCAACCATTATCTTCAGTCCTCTCCTTGCTGAAACCTGAAAAGCTTGCAGTCTAGAAAGTGTTCCTGGGAAAACCAATCCTTGCCCCATGGTAATACCAGCTGCTCCAGCAATGACGATAGCGGAAATTTCAAGCGTTCCGTGTGTCCAGATGGTTAAAAACGATTCTTGAAAAACTCCTTTGTCATAGAAGAAATGTTGAAAACTTCCCACCATTACTCCATTGTTAATCAAAATACCAATTGATCCTACACAAAATAAAGCACCTAATACAAAAGTTAGGAAAGCTACGAAAAGATTGTTGGCAGTAATTCCAAGCGCCATTCCAAATCTGCTCCGATCTTTGTAAACCGCCATCGGATCACCCGTTTCAATATTTTGAATGGTCATATCAACATAACTATCCCCTAAGATTACTCGTGGAAATTCAGGGTCCATTTCAGAAGAAAAAGCACCAATGATCATAGAAAGGGTAAATACGACAAAAGCTATTCTAAACGCTGACCTAGATTCATAAACAAGTCGAGGAAGTTCGTCGGTCCAAAAAAAAGCTAAACGTCCAAGCGGACTTTTTTTATTTTGGTAAATATTATAAAAAATTTGCTGGGCAAGATTATTTAAATAAACACGGACAGAACGATTTGGATAAAAGGTACGGGAATAGGATAGATCATCCGTTATTTGAACGAATAAACGATTGAGTCGGTCAGGATCGGTAGCTTTGCGATCGAGCATCTCCTCGTATTCTTTCCATTTTTCTTTATTCTGATTAATAAAGTTGGTCTCGCGCATGAATTAAGGTAGGTCGTGTGAAATTTAAAATAATATTAAAAATACATATTATTTTGGATTATCATAAATCAGGAAGTTATTATTTGACCATTACTTTAGTATCTTGCACCTGATAACCTTGTGATTATGCCAACGATTGATATTACTACTACTCAAAACGTAACCATCGAGTACGAATTGGCCGGCCCTCAGGACCGGTTTTTGGCGTTTTTTATCGATGTAATTATAGTAGGAGCGCTCAATATTTTGATCTTTTTAGTACTGATAGATGCATGGATCAATACCTTGGAGGATAGTAGTTCGATAGAGCACTTTCTTAGCTTTCTTCCGATGACCCTTTTTGTGGGATATCATTTATTATCAGAAATTATTGCTAATGGGCAGTCATGGGGGAAAAAGGTAGCAGGCATTAAAGTGGTACGACTAGATGGCGAAGAGCCAGGGTGGAGTGATTATTTGTTAAGATCAATCTTCCATGTCGTGGATAGTTTTTTATCCTTTGGTATTTTAGCTGGATTATTGATCAATTCGTCATCAAAAAAACAACGACTAGGCGATATGACAGCCAATACAGTAGTCATAAAAGTGAAATTCAATAAGCGGTTTCAATTAGCGGATATTATGAAAATAAATTCAATTGAAGAATATGAACCCACTTATTTAGAAGTACGAAAATTACGCGAAAAGGATTTGTTGTTAATAAAATCTACCATAAACCGATATCACACTTATAAAAACCAAACACATACCGACTTAATTGATAAGTTGGTAGACCGAATTGTAGAAGAGTTGGATTTAGATGAAAAACCAACAAAAAAAATAGAATTTTTACAAACGTTGATTAGAGATTATATTGTACTAACGAGATAATATGGGAAGAAGAAAAAAGAATCGAGTAGTCCTTCTTGAGGATGTTACTATTTCTGGATTTGCGAACAAGGGGCGTTGTGCTGGGCGAACTCCAGAAGGAATGGTTGTATTCGTAGAAAGAACCGTACCTGGTGATGTGGTAAATGTCCGTGTCACTAAGAAGAAAAATGGTTTTTTTGAAGGTTATCCATTAGAATTTAAAACCTTATCTAGCGAAAGAACAGAACCATTTTGCGCGCATTTTGGTGTTTGTGGAGGCTGTAAATATCAAAACTTACCGTACGAAGTCCAACTTAAATATAAGCAGGAGGTGGTAGAACAAGCTATTCGCCGAATAGGAAAACTATCCGAAGTTCCCGTTTTACCAATCATCGGTTCTGCCAAGACTCAGTTTTATCGTAATAAATTAGATTTCAGTTTCTCAAATCGCCGCTGGATTACAGAGGAGGAAAAAGAGGCAGGAGTTAGTATGGAGGATGATGTCTTAGGCTTTCACCGTCCTCGTGCTTGGGATAAGATCGTAGATATCGAAAAGTGCTGGCTTGAAGAAGAACCCGCTAATGGCATCAGGAACTACTTGAGACAATTGGGGCGCGATATGGGATTAAGTTTTTATGATGCACGGGCGCAGGTAGGTTGTCTACGAAATGTTATTGTTCGAGTAACTACATTGGGACAAGTAATGGTCATTGTGGTCTTTGGTCAAAGTACCGAAGAAGAACGTACAAAATATTTAGATGCTTTAGCAGAAAAATTTCCAGAAATTACCTCGCTTTACCTTTGTGTAAATACTAAGCTGAATGATTTTATTCTAGATTTAGATATTGATCTTTATAAGGGAGCACCAGTTATTGAGGAAGCGTTAGGTAAGGTGGTTTATCGAATTGGGCCCAAATCTTTCTTTCAGACCAATACCACCCAAGCGATTCGACTTTTTGATGTAGTAGTAGACTTTGCAGAACTGACAGGAGCTGAAAATGTTTACGATCTATATTGTGGTATCGGAAGTATTGCTTTATACGTTGCTGAAAAATGCGAACAAGTAGTAGGGATTGAAGAAGTAGAAGCAGCCATTGATGATGCTCGAATTAATCAAGCGTTTAATAAAATTGAAAATGCTGTTTTTTATGCTGGAGATGTAAAAAATATTTTGAGTGCTGAATTTGCAGAAACACATGGCAAACCAGATTTAGTGATCACCGATCCTCCTCGTGCTGGAATGCACCCTAAAGTAGTAGATATGTTACTCACACTCGCTGCTCCAAAAATGGTCTATGTAAGCTGTAATCCAGCTACACAAGCTCGAGATTTGCAATTACTTCAGGAAAAATACGAAGTAGTTAAAATTCAGCCAGTAGATATGTTTCCGCATACCCAACATATTGAAAGTGTGGCATTGTTGGTTTTAAAATAGATAGATAATGAAACTGGAAGAAAAAAAATTAAAAGAATTAGAAAAAATAATTCGCCCTCATCAACAATTATTAGGACAGGCCAGTGATAGCGTTCTTCACCAAGAAATATCGAAATACCCCATTTTTGTGGCCAGCAAAAAAGGCGTTCAAATAGGAATTCCACTGCTTAATCCAGAGGCATTGGAGGGAGAATTATTCCTTTTTATATCTACCTTAGAAGAATTTGCGACCAAAAATTTGATCATTAATGACCGAGTTGATAACTTCCGTTCTATCTACAAATCGCCCAATAATTTCTTCTGTATTTTTTTAATTGAAGATATTGGCGCAACTTTTGTTTTTTTACCTCGTGTTTAGTAAGCTTATCCCCTCTAGAACAGCTAAACGGAAATTCCTGGTTTTACAAGAAATAATATCCTCTAAATCATCATGATGGATATTCCTCAGGAGAACTTATTTCGTAAATTCAACTAAATGTGATATTTTGAAGGAAAATCTAACACAAGAAGAAACCACTGTAGTGGGTGCCTCTGTAAACAATCAGAATGTAGCTATGTATCAAGAGATTTCAGATTATGAAGCTCAAAATAAGATATTACTCATCGAGGATAACCCTGGTGATGCTAGATTGGTAGAGGTACTACTCTCTGAGTCAGATTTATTAGATTGTAAGATTACTAATAAAACCAGCCTGACCGAAGGAATGGAGGCATTAGAACAAGAGGACTACGCGGTTATTTTATTAGATCTAACACTGCCAGATAGCCGTGGATTTCAAACATTAGAAAAATTATTAGAAAAATTTCCAGATGCGAACGTTATCGTACTTACCGGACTTTCCGATAAAAGTATGGGAATCAATGCCGTTAAAGCAGGTGCACAGGATTTTTTAGTAAAAGGAGATTTTGATTCTGATCTTTTGGCAAAGTCACTTCGTTATTCGATCGAAAGAAGTGGTGTTTTAAAAAGGTTAGAACTTACTCAACGAATTGCACATATTGGTAACTGGGAATTTAATCCTACTACTAAATTGTTAAAAGCTTCTGACGAAATATTTCGTTTGTTAGGTATTCCAGTAAAAAGTTTACTAACAGAAGGAGACTTAGAAGATGCAAATTCTCCACTTTATGTTTTTGGTGCTATTCATCAAGAAACTCTGCTTAAAAAAAGTATCAAAAAAGATATTATCATTAAGCAACCAGAAGGCGAACGTCGCTATGTCTTTGTGCACTGTAGCGTAAATACTAACGCAGAAGGAAACCTTGTATTGATGGGAATCATGCAAGATATGACGGAGCGTAAAAAAGCCGAAATGGAAATGATCCGTAGCCAAGAGCGCTACCAAGAGATTTTTTCTCGTTCGAATGATGCGATTTATATTGCCAATCTGATGGGGAGCTTTGTGGATTATAATGATGCGACCCTTGAATTGATAGGCTATAATCGCGAAGAAGTAAAAATGTTGGATTTCCACTCTTGCTTTTTTCCGTTGGATCGTCGGATGTATTTTATGAAAGCGCTACAGCAAAAAGAAGACATCAATGATTTTGAGGTAGAAATAGAACGTAAAGATGGATCGCGACGCTATTGTGTGATTACAGCAACACCTACCTCCAATGCTGGATTATTAGGTTATAATGGAATCATTCGAGATATCACAGAACGGAAGCAGGCACAAGAGATGCGTAAATCACGAGATATTGCACAACAGTCTGCTAAAATGAAAGAACAATTTATCGCCAGCGTAAGTCACGAGATGCGTACGCCGATGAATGCCATTTTAGGAATGAGTAACCTAGTTTCTCAAACTGATCTAGATACAGAACAGACCAATTTGGTAAGCGCGATCAAACAATCTTCCGAAATTTTACTAGGAGTAATTAATGATATATTAGAAATATCAACGTTACAGAATGGTAAAATTCAATTTGAGTATAAAGATTTTGATCTACATAATCTGTTAGACAATTTAGTTAACATGATGAAATACAAAGCGCAAGAAAAAGATCTTGTCTTTGAGCTACATGTGGATGAAAGCGTTCCCAAAGTTATTCATGGTGATAAACTAAGACTTAATCAAATTTTGAATAACCTAGTTGGTAATGCTGTTAAATTTACAGATAGTGGTGCGGTCAGAATTTATATCAAAAATGTAATAGAAAATGATCAAGCCGTTAATCTTCACTTTGCAGTAGAAGATACTGGAGTAGGTATTCCAGCAGATAAACTAGATGCGATCTTTGAGACCTTTACTAGAATCAGAAATAAAGAAAGACTCTACGAAGGAACAGGACTTGGATTGTCTATTGCTAAAAACCTAGTAGAACAACAAGGAGGGAAAATCGGAGTAAAGAGTGTTTTTGGAGAAGGATCTACTTTCTTCTTCGATCTAGCTTTCGAAAAAGGTGAGTCGATGGAAGTAATAGAGATCATCGAAAAAGAGGAAAATCTAGAATTGAAAAATGATGGAGCAATTCGTCTCTTACTAGTAGAAGATCACAAAATGAATCAACTAGTAGCAAAAAAGACACTTACTAAAAAGTGGGAAAAAATTCATATTACAATTGCGAATAATGGTCAAGAAGCGGTAGAAACCTTAGAAAAAAACGCAGATACACCATTTGATATTATTTTAATGGATATCCAAATGCCAATTATGGATGGATACGAAGCAACGAATCATATTCGTAGTAAAATGACTCCCGAATTGGCAGCAATGCCCATTTTGGCCATGACGGCTCACGCCCATATTTCTAAGGACGAAAAGTTTAAAGAATATGGAATGGATGATTTTGTCCTAAAACCATTTGAACCTGAACAATTATTTAATAAAATAGCGAAGTATGCAAATCGGAACAACAAGTAGTAAAATGAACAGAAATAGTTACCAATTTATCAATTTGGAATATCTCGAACTGATGGCCGACGGCGATCCAGAAATGAAAGTAGTCATGCTGGATATGTTGATCACAGAGTTACCAGAAGAACTTGAAAAAATGCGTAAAGAATTTGATGAGGAGTCCTGGGAAATACTAGGTTCAACTAGTCATAAAATGAAATCTACGCTTTCTTTTGTAGGTAATTCTATGATGACAGAAGCCAATAAAGAGATTGAAGCAATTTGTAAGGAAAACAATAATCCAACTCAAATTGGAGAGATGATCAAAACAATGGAAGCATTGGTGCCAGGTATTCTCTTAGAAATCAAACAAGAAATGACTAAATTTGCCTAATAAGGTTAGTAAAGTGTTAGTAACATTAATACCCCTTACCTTTTTTATTGTTCGGTAAATAGTCGTTTATCGAAAAGCAATAAAATTCCAAAAACAGTGAGTTACTATGACTATTTTGATATGTGAAGATGAAGAGATAATGTTGACTGCGCTGGCTTTTCGGATGCGTCGCCAAGGCTTTGATGTAATTACCGCAGAAGACGGTAGAGAAGCCATGGAACGGATTGAAGAACACCAGCCGGATATCATCGTGACTGATATCATGATGCCGCACCTTAGCGGTATTCAATTATTGGAAAAAATGCGTGGAGAAATGAACTCGGAAGTACCGATAATTATTATCTCTGCATTGGAACGAGAAGAAACAATATTGGAAACCTTTCGTAAAGGAGCCAATGACTTTATCGCTAAGCCTTTTAAACCAAATGAATTGATTGTTAGGATTAAAAAAATTATTCAAGAGAAAAATTTATCATAATGAAAGGAATTATTCTGGCCGGCGGCCTCGGGACTCGTCTTTATCCGTTGACCATGGCAGTAAGCAAGCAGCTAATGCCGGTTTACGATAAGCCGATGATTTATTATCCGCTTTCTACTTTAATGAACGCAGGTATTCGTGAAATTGCGATTATTTCAACACCTTACGATTTACCTAAGTTTGAAAAATTACTGGGAGATGGATCGGAGATCGGTTGCTCTTTTACCTATATTGCTCAGCATGATCCTAATGGATTAGCACAAGCTTTTGTGCTTGGAGCTGATTTTATTGGTAAAGATTCTGTCTCCTTAATTCTTGGAGATAATATTTTCTATGGTGCAGGGCTCAATGAGCTTTTACGCAAAAGCTCTAAACCAGATGGAGGAATTGTTTTTGCTTATCAGGTAGCTGATCCTGAGCGATACGGTGTTGTCGAATTTGATGATAACTTTACCGCACTTTCTATAGAAGAAAAGCCGATTACTCCAAAATCTAATTATGCGGTTCCTGGACTTTATTTTTACGATAACTCAGTGGTTGAAGTTGCTCGCAATTTGGAGCCTAGTGCACGAGGAGAATACGAAATCACGGACGTAAATAAGCATTACCTTGAAAACGGTAAACTAAGCGTCGGTGTTTTAGGACGTGGAGTTGCTTGGTTGGATACAGGAACACATAAGTCGCTAATTCAGGCTGGACAATTTATTGAAGTAATCGAAGATCGACAAGGCTTAAAAATTGGATGTATTGAAGAAGTTGCTTACGAAATGGGCTTTATCAATGATGGACAATTAGAAAAACTAGGCCATAAATATATCAAGAGTGGATACGGTGAGTATCTTTTAAGATTATTGAAAAAAGAAGTCTAGAAAAAATAGTTGATATATTCTAATCAACAATAAGAGGCGATACTGGTTTTTCCGGTGTCGCCTCTTCTATATTAATATAAATAGGGTTATCGAGCACTTAGCGAATCTGTTTCACATCCTCCCCTTTAATAGCTGCTGCCATCAAATCTGGAAATTGCTCCGGTGAGCAAGCAAAAGTTGGGATATGTAAAGCTGCAAATCTTTCGGCCATCGTACGGTCGTAAACTGGTTTTCCCTGATCACTTAAAGCGAGGAGTGTAATAAATTGTGCTCCAGACCGCTGAATATTAGCCGCAGTCTTTAATAACTCTCCTTTATTTCCACCCTCAAAAAGATCACTGACCAGCACCAAAATAGTATCTGTAGGTCGTTCAATCATCGGCTGTACAAACTGTAGTGCCTGACAAATATCTGTACCACCTCCCAGTTGTGTTCCAAATAAAACCGATACTGGATCATTGAGTTCTGGCGTTAAATCCACAACGGCTGTATCGAATACCACTAAATGTGTTTTTAGAGATTTTAGGGAAGCCATTACGGCTGCCAAAATACTAGCATAAACCACAGAGCTAGCCATCGACCCACTCTGATCTACCAGTAGGATAACTTTTTTAAGTGCCTGTCCTCGACGACCGTATCCAACTAAATTTTCTGGAATAATCGTTTTAAGATCCTGCTGATAATGCTTCATGTTGAGGCGGATTGTTTTATTCCAATCAATCTCTTTAAGGGTAGGTCTGCGATTGCGTTTAGCACGGTGGATGCTTCCTGTGATTGCTTCTCGCATCGGATTTTTTAGTTTTTGCTCAATTTGTTTGACCAATTTTCCGACGACCATACGAGCTGTATCTTTGGTTCGTGCAGGAATTATTTTTTTTAAGGTTAATAAGGTTGCTACTAAGTGAATGTCTGGCTCAATGGTTTTGAGTAATTCTGGTTCTGTTAGAATTTGGTGGAGACCCAGCCGATCCAGTGCATCGTTTTGCATCACTTGGACAACCTTCTCTGGAAAGTATTTGCGAATATCTCCTAACCAACGATTAACATTGGGTGAAGAACTACCAAGATTACCCTCTTGGTCCGAATCGTAGAGCGCATCCAAGACATCGTCCATCCCTTGCATTTCTTCTGATAAATCAGCCCCAGCTCCGTCTGCTGCGCTTTTACCAAGGATCAATCGCCATTTCTTGATTCTTTCTTCCATTAGCATAAATATAGCAACTTCTTAGCTTAGAGTTTGTTTAAACTCCTCATTGTTTGCGTATCTTGCAGGTTTTTCGAAAAAACTATCAAAAGCATAATTTGTTAAGTAATTAATCCAATAAATCAGTTATTCAGTTGAAGCAAGAATTGCAGGAAGAATTTACGGATGAGCAACAAGATGTGCTCAAATCTATTCGAATGTCAAAGATTATCTTTCCGATTCTTCTTGGCTTAGGAGTAGTAGGCTATCTTATGTGGGAGCAGTATGATCCGAAGGAGTTTTCCCAGATTAACTGGACTGTTCACACGACTTTTTGGATTTTATTTTCTGTTTTCTTATTGATTCTGCGACACTTAGCATACGCGCTTCGATTGCGGATTCTTTCGGATGGACAGTTTAGTTGGACAAAATGTATTGAGCTGATTTTTATATGGGAATTTAGCTCTGCCGTTTCACCGACAAGTGTGGGAGGATCTGCGGTAGCGTTTTTTGTGCTTTCTCAGGAAAAGCTTTCTACTGCTAAAACCGCGACCATTGTAGTTTATTCGGCAGTGGTGGATACGATTTTCTTCATTAGCACGCTTCCATTATTATTATTGATTTTTGGAACGGAAATGATTCGGCCTAAAATTGATGGAATTGTTTCTTTTGATGCTTGGGGGTACACCTTTGTAGGGGCCTATATTTTTATGGCAATTTATGGATTTATCTTCTTTTATGGATTATTTATTAACCCCAATACCATCAAAAAAATATTGATGGGGATTACGAATAACCGATGGCTTAAAAAATGGCAGAAAGGTGCGGAAGAGCTTGGTCAAGATATGATTGTTGCTTCTAAGGAGTTAAAAGACAAACAATGGAGTTTTCATCTCAGTGTTTTTTTTAGTACAGCAACGGCTTGGTCTTGTCGGTTTTTGTTACTTAATTGCTTGATCATCGCCTTGTCGACCGATCTGGTTCCATTGACCTTCTTTGCTCAGCTAGGGTTGTATGCTAGGTTAGAGACGATGTTTGTGATTATGGCTATTAGCCCAACTCCAGGAGGTGCTGGATTTGCTGAGTTGGTGTTTTTTGGGTTTACCAGTGATTATGTCAGTCAAAAGGGTATTGGGTTATTTATTGCCGGTATCTGGCGTTTGATGACCTACTATGCTTACTTATTTATTGGTGCTATTATCATTCCTAATTGGATCAGGAAAATATTAAATAAGAGGAAGCGAACAAAGAAAACAGCTTCCATCATAAAATAATTAATATCATGAAAAAATTAATCAGTCCAGGAATTATTATACTTTTTCTCATTGGATACTTTGTGGTTAAACCACTTTACATGAAACCCGCTTATCAGAGAGGTGAGACTGCACCAAATATTACTGCAACAACCTTAAATGGTGAAAATTTTACGTTATCTAATTTCAAAGGAAAATTCGTACTTATTGATTTTTGGGGAAGCTGGTGTGGACCCTGTCGTCGAGAAAACCCAAAATTGGTTACGCTTTATAAAAAATTTAAAAATAATAAAGACGTAGATCTAGAAATGGTGAGTATTGGGGTGGAAACAAATGAAGATCGTTGGAAAAGAGCGATTAAAAGAGACGGATTAATATGGCCATATCATATTTTAGATAAAGCAGAAAGTCTACGATTTTTTGACTCTCCTATCGCTAAAGAATATGGTGTAAAGGAAGTACCATCTAAATTTTTACTCAATCCGTCTGGAGAAATTATAGGTGTAAATCTGCCAATTGCGGAAATGGAAGAAATATTGACAGGGCAAAATAGCAAAAACTGACAGATTGACCCTTAAAATTGGCATGGCAGAAAAATTGATATAGGTAAAACTAACCGTTACACAAACTAAACCTTAATGCTTAAGAAAATAAAAGATATGATGAATAAGAAGCCTCAGGATCCAGAGTTGGATGAAACCCTGGAGGACGCACTAGAAGAAAAGGTAGCGTCAGAAAACGAAGAAGAAATTTCAGTAGACATAACCGATACTGAATTAGAAGAGAAAAAACAGGAATTAGGAGAGCTTAAAGACAAGTATTTACGTCTACAAGCTGAATTTGATAATTTCCGTAAGCGTAGCATGAAGGAAAAACTGGAATTCATGGTAACTGCTGCTCAAGACACGATGACTGTTTTACTTCCTGTTCTCGATGATTTTGATCGTGCTAAAAAGAATGCAGAAGACGAAAATAGCGCTGAACCATTTAGCGAAGGAGTAATGTTGGTATACGATAAACTTCATAAAAATTTAGCTCAGAAAGGGCTAAAAGCAATGGAATCTACGGGAGAGGAGTTTGATCCGGAATTGCATGAGGCAATTACTGAAATTCCTGCACCAAACGAAGAGATGAAAGGCAAAGTGATGGATACCGTAGAAAAAGGCTATTTCTTAAAAGACAAAATTATCAGACACGCAAAGGTGGTGGTAGGTAAATAAACTATGATACCTGACTTGGTACAACAATAAACTATTATGGCAAAAAGAGATTTTTATGAAATCCTCGGGGTATCTAAAACCGCCAGCGAGAAAGAAATCAAAAAGGCATACCGTAAGGTAGCCATGAAATATCATCCGGATAAAAACCCGGATAATAAAGAAGCTGAAGCTAAATTTAAAGAAGCAGCTGAAGCTTATGAGATTCTTAGCGATGCGGATAAAAAGGCACGTTACGACCGCTTCGGTCATGCCGGAGTAGGTGGAAATGCTGGAGGACGTGGAGGCTTTGGAGGTGGTATGACTATGGAAGATATTTTCTCTCAATTTGGAGATGTATTTGGCGAAGGTGGTGGAAGCCCCTTTGAATCGTTCTTTGGTGGTCGTGGTGGAAACACTCGCCGTAGTAAAGGTCAACGAGGTAGTAATTTACGTATCAAAGTAAAACTTAACCTTGAAGAGATTTCTAATGGTGTTACCAAAAAAATAAAAGTAAAAAAGCAAATTAATTGTAGAACTTGTAAAGGTTCAGGGGCCAAAGACAGTAACTCAGTTACAACCTGTAGTACTTGTCGAGGTTCTGGTTATGTACGCCAGGTAAAGAGTACCTTCTTGGGACAAATGCAGACTACGACTGCTTGTCCAACTTGTAGTGGATCAGGAAATATGATTACCGCTAAATGTAAGTCGTGTAGCGGTGATGGACGAACACAAGGAGAGGATACGATTGAAATTGAAATCCCAGCTGGTGTAGCAGAAGGAATGCAGCTTTCTATGCGCGGAAAAGGAAATGCAGGAGCGAATGGTGGACCAGATGGAGATCTCCTCGTCATTATCGAAGAGAAGCCACATGAGGAATTGCAAAGAGATGGAATGAATATCATCTATGAACTTTATTTGAACTTTGCAGACGCAGCTTTAGGTACTTCCGTAGAAGTTCCAACGATTGATGGTCGGGTAAAGATTAAAGTTCCAGCGGGAACTCAATCTGGAAAAATGTTCCGTCTCAAAGGCAAAGGACTTCCTTCAGTGCAACAATATGGTGTTGGTGATCAACTAATTAATACCAATATTTGGACACCTAAAAAACTTAATGATAACGAACGGTCTTTGCTAGAAAAGATGCGTACGATGTCTAATTTTGATCCGAAGCCAGGAAAATCGGAAAAAGGTTTTTTTGAACGAATGAAAGATTATTTTGGTTAAAAACGTTCAATAATCAAAAATGGATCAACTGAAACGTTTCGGTTGATCCATCTTTTTTTAAACATCAATAACTTTCATTTAAAACCCAATCCCCTTGAAGAGAAATATTGCTTTCCTTATCCCTCTTTTTCTCACCCTTCTTTCTTTGATTGGATGTGGTAAATCTTACTTTTTTTCTGAAATCACACCAATTCCAGAACAGACTTGGACTTATGCGAATATCCCCGAATTTGAAGTAGAGGTGGAGGATATATCTGCGAAATATAATCTATTGTTAGATGTTATTCACGATGCTGATTTTCGCTACCAGAATATTTATATAAAATTTCATGCGACTGATCCGACAGGACGAGAAACCACTACACAAGTTTCAGTAGACCTTGCTAATAAAGGAGGTGTCTGGTTTGGAGATTGCGATGATGAATGGTGCCATTTAGAGGGGTTTTTACAAAAAGACCTAAAGTTTACAAAAGCAGGTAAATATATTTTTAAGCTAGAACAATATATGCGAATAGAGAGTTTAGAAGGTATTCAGTCCGTAGGTATGAAAGTTGAAAAAATAAAATAGGTTTGAGATTCGTTTATAGTCTTGAAATTAAATTCACCAAAAATTGAATTATTATGAAAAAATTGAAAATACTCTTCTTACTTAGTACATTTTTTACCGTTTCTATACAAGCGCAAGGCTTCAAGGGAATGCTAAATAAAGCAAAATCAGCGGTAACAGGAGGTGGGTTGTCTCAAGCTGATGCTGGTAATGGACTTAAACAAGCGCTTGATTTAGGAGTAGATGAGGCGGTTAGCTTCTTGTCTGTGACCGACGGATATTATAAATCTCCATATAAAATACTGTTGCCCAAAGAGGCACAAGCAGTTACAAATAAATTAAAGTTAGTCCCTGGGTTTAAAGATGTGGAGGCTAATCTAGTAGAAAAGATAAACCGAGCAGCAGAAGATGCAGCGTCTAAAGCCAAGCCTATTTTTGTTAGTGCCATCAAAAAAATGAGCTTTAAAGATGCCATGAATATCCTAATGGGAGAGAATGATTCTGCGACACGTTATCTAGAAAAAGCCACTTACGACCAACTCTATTCGGAATTTAAACCTGTAATCGTAAAATCATTAAAAGAGGTAAATGCCAGTAGTTATTGGAATTCAGCAGTAACAAAATATAATAAAATACCATTCACCAAAAAAACCAACCCTGATTTAGACGACCATGTAACACGACAAGCATTGTCAGGTATGTTTGGTTTAGTTGAAAAGAAAGAAGAGGGAATTCGAGGAGATGAATCTTTGAGAACAAATGATTTATTAAAGAAGGTTTTCGCCGAGCAAGACAAGTAGAGACAATTCACGAATTGTCTCTCTGTCGATCAATTCACGAATTGTCTCTCTGTCGATCAATTCACGAATTGTCTCT
>JALZUU010000380.1 GCA_023300665.1 Saprospiraceae bacterium
ACGGTAGCAACAAATAAATCCGTCATAATAATGCTATCACAACCTGCAAAATTAGCTAAGGTATCGATATACATTCCTGAATTTTTTCGCCAATCATTGGCTAAAAACAAACTATCTCCAGCACAAATTATGGGGTTTTGAGGAGTAATCGTTATTGCAATATCATTAATAACTACTTGATCTTGATAACTACAACCGTACCCATCTGTCACGGTAACTTGGTAGGTATTTCCAGCAGTCACGGTCAGTTCTTGTGTAATAGTATTACTTGGGCTCCATAAAAATTCTTGTCCTGAATTTTCTGCATCTAAGAAAATAGAGTCTCCTTCACAAAGGTAAGCATCTGCTCCAAGATCAACGATAAGTCGTTCTGTTGCCACTACGTTTAAAGTATCTATTTTTAAACTATTAAAACCATCATGGACGGTTAAAATAATCGAAGTATCTTGATCAATTATTAGATTTCTGCTCGTGCTATTACTTCCATCTTCCCAAGTATAAACACAACAATCACAAGGATTGATGGCAGCATTTAAATTTATGGTTCCGTCTATGCAGAAAACAGTGTCATTCCCTAAGGTAAAATCAAGGGAAGATTCATATTTCAATAACCAGATATCGTTATTTCCACGAGAAGGTTCTGTTTTTTGAATACTCGTATCTGTAGCAGTGATTCCTCCTAATATAATGTCTCCGTTCCGCATCGGCAATGCATAGTATAAATTATCGTTTTGGTCTCCACCAAAAACCTCATCTTTTATTTTAGTTCCATTGGCATCCGTTGTTACAAACCAATAGTCCGAAGCTCCTAAGGAAGGCTGCGAACGATCAAAGTCTGCTGGACTGGTCGAAAGAGAAGCAATTAAAAAATTATTATTAAGAGATTGTGTTACCTTAAATGGTTGGTCTCGACCCGAACCACCAAGAGAAGAGTCCCAAAGAAGGTTTCCACTTTCATCTATCTTTACCATCCAAATATCACGCTCCCCTTTATTTGCTGTCATCTTTTCTCCAGTAGCACCAGAAGAAGATTCTCCGATTAACAAGATGCCTCCATCATTGGTTATAATCATATCTCTTAGATTGTCAGCTTCTGTACCACCATAGGCCTTATCCCAAAGTTTCGTTCCATCTACATCTAAATTAACCACCCAATAATCTGATAAACCACGAGAAGGAGCTGTTCGATTTCCATCATCAAGAGAAAAACTCAATCCACCGACTAGTATTGTACCATTGGATAATTCTACAACAGCAAATGGTTGCTCGTCTCCGGTTCCACCGAGGGTTCGATCCCAAAGTTGGTTTCCATCGGCATCTAGTTTTACTACCCAATAATCTGACCCGCCAATATTGTCTTCTGATTTATCAAGATCAAGACCAGATTCTGAATATCCGGCCATAACAATACCTCCGTCTGAAGTTTCTATCAACGTAGTTAGTCTATCTCCACTATCATTTCCTTGAATTGTTTTATCCCAAAGTTGATCTCCATTTTCATCGGTTTTCACTACCCAATAATCTATACAATTCCAACATTCACCGAAGGCGATCTCTGTTTTTGTTCCGTTGATTCCTGTAGAAGAATGTCCTCCAAGAATAAATCCTCCATCGCTCGATGTCACCATGACTCGACCGTTATCGATCAGATTACCTCCATAAGTATTTTGCCAAATGATATTTCCAGTGGCTTGATCTACTTTGGCAAGCCAATAGTCTGAAAGCCCAAGAGATGGTTGAGTAATTTCCCCTGAAACGTCACTAGTATGAGAACCAAAAAAGACGAAGTTTCCATCGGCCGTCTCGACCATAGATTGGAGCTCTTCATAACCACTTCCTCCTAAGGTCTTATTCCAAGTGAGGTTGGTTTGTGCAGAAAGGTTGAGTATTGGAAATAGGAGTACAATCCACCATAGGAAAGTAGTTAAGGGATTGTCAATACCGAAAATTCTGGTAGAATCTTCTCTGTTCATGGGCTAACTTTAGCTTATTATAAATTTTCAGTTACACTATGCCTGTGATAATCTAAATATTAAATTATCTCTCAATTGGAAATGTATGAGGTGCCAAAGAATTTGTTAGATTGGGGTAAAAATAAGTCTATTTATTTTATAAAGATGTCTTAAAAACTTAATATTATCAATTTTAAAGGTCACATTTACGTTAAATTTAACTTTTATATATTACTAATGAACAAAAAAATATTAATCACTGGTATTTCTGGCTTTGTAGGCCATCATTTTATAGCTAAAAGCCGTCCAAATCGACAGCTATTCGGTACTTATCACCAGAATGAGGTTCAATTTACGGATATTACCTGTTACTCGCTCGCTATCACTGATACAGCCGCATTTATTGCTTTATTGGAGGATATTAAACCAGATACCGTCATCCACCTTGCCGCTTTGTCTAACCCTAATTACTGCGAAAATCATCCCGAAAACTGTCAAGAGGTCAATAGTGCAGCTACGTTTCACTTAATTACAGCCTGCCAAGAACGGGATATTCATTTTATTTTTGCTTCTACAGATCTTGTTTTTGATGGTAAAAAGCCTCCTTACACAGAAAAAGAGGCCACCAACGGAATTATGACTTATGGCCTGGATAAAGCTAAAACAGAACATTTAGCGGAATTGATGTATCCAAATAAAGTGACCATCGCTCGCCTTCCACTGCAATATGGTTGGTGTGAGACTGCTCCTAATTTTTTGACCAATTGGGTTAAAACCTTAAAATCTGGAAATACAATAAAAGCTTTTACTAACGAATATCGGACGGCTGCTTGGGCAGGCGATGTAGCGGATGGGTTATTATTACTAGCAGAACAAGAAGCGAAAGGGATCTGGCACCTTGGTGGACCTGAACGCCAGAGTCGGTATGACTTTGCGATTGAGGTCACCAAAATACTGGATGTAGATCCAGCATTGGTTATTCCTGTTTTACAAAAAGATATTAAGATGGCCGCTGCTCGTCCAACGGACGTTAGCTTAAATAGTGAGAAAGCTACAAAGTTAGGCTATGCTCCTGGATTGGCAGCAGAGCGATTGCGGATGATTTTGTGAAAATCTTGTTGTTAACAAAATTAATACGTACCAAAGTATCTTCGTAGAAACCATTCTAGCGTCAATAATCCAAGTAAGATAAAACACAACCAACGGATATTGATGATAGAACGTGTTTTGGATGTTTCGTAAATAATAGGTTTGATGGTTCCCTTTTCTTTTATCTGATTAGGTAAAGCGTTTAATTGGTCTGCATAAATTAACTCTCCACCATAACGAGCACTCAACAAACGCAGCAGTCCGTGGTCCGCTGTTGTTTCGTAAACTTCTAATTGTACAGGTCGGATACTAAACTGTCCTTTGTGATCCAACTCCACTCCATTGCTCATCACGGCCGCTCGATAACTATAATTTCCCACTGGTAAAAATCCAGCATTTAAAGTATAAGTCAATCCAGTTTTAGAAAAGGTGAAATTAAAATTTTTGCCTTCACTATCTGTAATAACGATCGTCGCATCTGGATCGTTGATCCGTTCGTAATTATTATTATACAATTCCGCGTCAAAGAAAACAGCCTCATTTTCATTAAAAATATTCTTACTAACATCCACTCTAAATTTACGTTTATCTTCTTTCACACTCAAGAACTGAAATGCCTTACCAAGCAGCTCATCAAATATATCATGGTTCTCATGTTGGAGATAATCAAAAAGCTTCCATTTCCAAATTCCTTCCGCTGCTAGCACCCCTATTTTAATACCATTATCTTCTCCGTATAAAAGTAGAGGATACTTGGTATCGACCTTACCAATTCGTTGATAAAGCAGTACTTCGCTGTTTGCATTATCCGTAAATTCACCGAAAGGTGCCGTAAGTGGTGCAAAGTTTGGAAGCTTTTCAACTAATTGATTATCAATGTTATAGCTATTAAAATTTGTCGCTACAATGGGTTGTACCGAATTGGTCTGTTGGGTATTTCCTTTGACCGTCAAAATAGATTGGGCCGTATTCAATTTTGGAAGACTAGACTGCATTCCAACTACAAAAAGATGAGGAATTTTCTTATTCCGCAAACTTGATAAAACGCTGGTAGCATCTTTTGTTTTACTAGGTAATTGATGTAAAACAACAAAATCATAAGCTGTGATATTGAGCGTAGGATCTGTAATAAGTGCAGTGGTAACTTCGTAGTTTTTATTTTTTGAAATACTTTGTTTAATCGCCGAAAGATCAGGATGTGGCGTATTGGCTAACAACAATATTTTTTGCCGCGCATCAAGTACATCAATAAATATTTCTCGCGTATTATTGGCGGTAGTTACTTCTCCATTTACTTTATTGACGGTAATTTGGTATCGTTGTACGCCTGCACGATTGGCATCAAGTGTAATTTCTTTGGTTGTAAAAAAGTTATTTTTATTAATAGAAATGGGGAACCGCTGTAATACATTATTTTTTCCACCATCCACAGAAGAAATACTCAAAGAAGTATTTTCACCCACAGAATTAATAGCGGATACATCTACTTGAATCGTAAATTTATCTCCGAGATATGCAATTCTATTATTAAAAATTCGCTTAATGATCAAATCTTTTTTAGCGATGGTATCTCCGAGAGCAATCGTATAAATCGGAGCGGCTAACTTGGTTCCTGCATAAATAGGATTACTTCCTTCATTGTAAATTCCATCCGTCGCCATGATCACGGCTCCTAAATTCTGATTACTATAAAGATCGTAAACATTGCCCAGTAAATCTGACATATTACTGGACTTGTCTTTAAATTCAAAATCAATTCCTTCTCTTACTTCGCTACCAAACGCGTATTCTTTTACATCATAATCCGCTTTAAGGGCAGTACCTAAATTAGCAAAATCTTGTTGATATTTTGTCTTTTCTTCCGGCGACATTTCTGCTAAAATAGATTCAGAAACATCTTGGGCGAGTACCACTACTGGCTTTTTGGTTTCCGTCAAGGTTGATTTAAGAAGCGGAGATAATAATAATACGGCAATCGCACCAATACAAAGAAATCGGATAAGTCCTAATACCCAACTCAAGGTTGAAGTTCTTTCTGGAAAAGACTTATTTTTAAAATAGAGCACAAAGGCAAATACTAGTCCTAGCAAAAGACATAATAATAGATACCAAGTAGGATAAGGAAAGCTAAGGTTATTCATGTATTCAGGTTGCGCGTATTACGTATTAGAGGGACAAATTGGGATTGTTCAACAAAGTGTATTATTTTGCAGCTCACGGCCTTGTATTTCCCGCAATACTGCCGGACAAGCTATAAAAGAAGGCTTTAGCATTAATACACTATTATGGAACATTTTCGACAAATTTAACCGATTTTAAGCAAGTAAATGGTCAAATAATAACTTAAGTTCAGTTACCGTTCCTAATATTACGTAGTAAGTACGCAAAACTACGTTAACTTGTTTTAAATCGTGTCTTTTTCTCATGCTTTGGCACTGAATATGTAGTGTTTATAAAAAAAAATTGTAATATGAAATACGTCCTATTTTCCTTCGTGATCTTTTTTTCTCTGACTGGACTAACCGCTCAGAATAACGAATTAGTAACAATGCCTGAATTGGCACAAAAAATCAGCTACCTTTCTGATAAATATGAAGGAATTCGTGATCAAAAGAACGAAATGCTCCTAAAATTCAAGCCGACTTCTCAAGAAATTAAAGATATCGATGCTCGTTTAGCAGATCAAATGGGTATTAATTTCGCAGCAGCAAAAAAAATGATTGATGCTAATGGCTTTCCTGATCATGATATGGTTGGTGAAGAAGCTACCCATAAATTTTGGATGATGGTACAGCATATGGATGGATACCCTAACTTTCAAATGCAGGTACTTAGAAGAATGTCAGGACCAGTTGATCAGAACAAAGCTTCCTCTAAGGACTTTGCTTATTTGACAGATCGTGTATTAATCAATCAGCAAAGACCACAACACTTTGGCACGCAAGTCTACTACGACAATGTAGCAAAGACTTATAAGCCACATCCAGTAGATGATATTACGCGTACCAATGAGCGTCGAGCTGAAATAGGTTTAGCTCCTTTGGATGATTTTCTAGCAAATACTAACGAAAAATACGAAGGTGCCATCATACAGCCATCCTCTAATACTCCTCAATTTGAGCAAATCCAAAGCCCTGATGCACCAGATGGTTTTAGAAGAGTAAGAAATCAATAGGATTTTTGAAGGTGGTAATGGGTTAATGAATAATTAATAATGCCCTTTATCGTATTTTTTATAATGGCTCTTCAATCGGTGAATATCTAAATTCTACTTAAAAGGCATGAAAAACGTGTAAAAATCAAAAAATCAACGTTAAAGATTCTTCTAAAAAGAGGTGCTAATTTATTTTTAGCACCTCTTTTTCACTAAATCCCCCAACCTTGTCGTTATAATTATCGTTAAACAGGCAATTAGACTAGTTAGCGTATATTTATAATTGAGAATATTGGTAATTTGTATACTTCTGACTTTCATCTAATAGAAGCTGTTTAAAGTTAATTTCGCGGTAAGCCCTAATTTAAAATACAATGACAATGAAAAAATTTCTGTTGATTTTTGGTGCACTATTCTTTTTGAGTGCGCCTGCTATGGCTGCTTATATTCTTTTACCGATGGATTCGGAACAAAAAGATCACCTTAAAGCTTATGGAATTACCTATTGGATACTAGATAATAAGATGGAAGCACACTGGCTTCTAAATTATCGAGGCGGAAGTTTTGCTTTTCGACATAATGCCCTTTTTGAAAAAGAATGTAAAGTTAGAGGTGTTAGTTATCAGATTATTCCAGATGCTAAATTCAATAAAATATTATTGGAAATCTCTGATCAAGAAGTAAATATGGACGCCATCAAGCTAGAGGTAGCGCCTAAGATTGCCGTTTATACCCCAGAAAAAAATGCAAAGGGTGAAAAAATCCAACCTTGGGATGATGCAGTAACAATGGTATTGACTTATGCTGAAATTCCTTACGATGTAGTTTATGATAATCAGGTGTTGGATGATGAGCTAGCTGAATATGATTGGCTTCACCTTCATCACGAAGATTTTACTGGACAGTATGGTCGTTTTTATCGTTCTTTTCATACCCAACCTTGGTATAAAGAAAATGTGAAAAAGATGGAAGCCCTTGCGAAAGAAAATGGATTTAAAAAAGTATCACAACTTAAATTAGCCGTCGTTAAAAAAATAAAAGAATTTGTTTTGGGAGGTGGTTTTATGTTTGCCATGTGTTCGGCAACGGATACCTATGATATTGCACTAGCAGCAGAAGGAGTAGATATTTGCGAAAGCATGTATGATGGTGATCCTGCTGATCCTGCTGCACAATCTAAATTAGATTATTCCAAGACTTTTGCTTTTAAGGATTTTGAATTGATGAAAAATCCTTTGATTTATGAATATTCTACGATTGATCATAGTGTTTCTCGACGGGTAACGCCACAAACAGATTATTTTACTTTGTTTGATTTTTCTGCAAAATGGGATCCTGTACCAACGATGTTAACGCAGTGTCATACGCGTACGGTCAAAGGGTTTATGGGACAAACCACGGCTTATTTGCGTAATCAAGTAAAGGCAGATGTTTTGGTATTGGGTGAAAATAAACCTGCCAATGAATTACGATATATTCACAATGCATATGGTGAAGGTTTTTTCACTTTCTATGGAGGACATGATCCTGAAGATTATAAGCATTTTGTCAATGATCCAGAAACAGATTTAAGTTTACATCCTAAATCTCCGGGATACAGACTTATTTTGAATAACGTATTATTTCCAGCAGCGAAAAAGAAAAAGCGAAAGACTTAGTTTTGATGTGCGGATGTGCGGATTTTTAAACTTATGTTGTTTTATAAGAAAGCCTTTTTGGGAAACTTCGTTTTCTCAAAAAGGCTTTTTAGTTTTTTTATAAGCGTTGTTTTAGGCTTCTCCTCTTGCGGGGTATTTTGCTTTGGTAACAAACTTGATAGCACTAATAATTTCTTTGATATGTGGTCGGGCAAAGGGCATCGTTTGAATAGAAGAAGCATATAATTTTCTATCTTTTTTAATGATAAAAGTACCAGGCTCTATAAATAATTCAGGTTCTTGTTTGATTCCTTTTGAGATAAAAAGTCCCCATTTTCTGGCCTCTTCTATTGAAAAGCCATAGCCAATTGGTAGTCCATCAAGTTCCCATTTTTCATAAGTTTCTTTTGCAATTTCTTCTGTATCAGAACTAATAGCGACCATCTTTACTCCTATCTCGTTGAGTTCCTCTAAATGCCGATGAATATCCTGTAAATACTGTCTACACTTAGGACAGTGAAATCCACGATAAAAAACAATAAAGGTAAAACTTTCGGGTGTTTGTTTAGATAATTCCCATTGCGTTCCGTTGATTAAATTGACGGATAATTCAGGTGTATCTTGTCTTGGTTTTAACATGTGTAATAATATTTTGTGTTTAAAATTTAAGTTGTTCAAATAAAACCCGTAGCGCATCAAAAAGTTTTCCTTATTTTTCCGCTAAGATTTGAATTTTTAAAACCAAAAAATCAATGAGTAAAAAGAAACTTAGAATCCTTTCTATTGACGGAGGAGGAACTCGTGGAATTATTCCAGCTACGATTCTTAATTGTATTTTTGAGGAAACAGGAAAATCTCCAGTTGAATTTTTCGATGTTTTTGCGGGCACTTCTACTGGTGGGATCATCATCTTAAGTTTGGGCGTTGGGCGTAAGACCTATGAAATCATGGAGTTGTATCTTAATGGTGCTAAAGAAATTTTTAAGGATAATAAAATTGATGATATTCGTGATATTGGTAATTTAATTGGCGCACAATATTCTCAAAATAAACTAAAAGTGTTACTCGAAGAAGCTTACCAAAACCAAACAATGGGTGATCTAAATGATCGATATGATGGTAAAAAGCATTTTATGGTTCCCACCTTTTCGCTAAACCCTAAAGACTCTAAAGGGCGCTCTCATAATTTTAGACCTGAAGTTTTTAATTCTTATTATATCAAATATAATAATGAAAACCTAGTTGACTTGGCACTCCGCTCAAGTGCCGCACCTACCTATTTTCCTATGTATCAAAACTATATAGACGGTGGTGTAGCGATCAATCATCCAGCAATGGCAGCAGTTTCTTACGCCATTAATCATCATAAAAGTAAAAAGAAATCTTATTGCTATCATGCTCCTAAAAAGAAAGGATTGGAGTTGGAATTAAAAGACTTAAAAGTTTTATCCTTGGGCTGTGGTACTTCTAATGGCAATTATATTCCTGAAGATGCGATTGACACTGGAGACTGGGGAATTTTTCAATGGAAAGATTTTCTAGCGGACATGTTGGTGGAAACCAATATATCTGCTTCGGAATATTATGTCAAACAAGTCTTAGCTCCTGAAAATTATATGCGTTGCCAGCTCTATTTCGATACTCCTGGAACACCAGATATACTTCGTAATAAAAAGATCCCAATGGACGTAACGAGTAAGAAAAAATTAAAAGCGATGAAGCAATATGCGATCAACTATTTTAATGAAAATAAAAAGCAGATTATGGACTTTATTTCTTGATGTGTAGACGCAATTTGATTTGCTAACAATGAACGGATAATAGGCGCTCTTCTGGCGTGCAAATATATAGATGCTAGAAGGGATATCCAACGGCTAGATTATAATTAAAATCATTAAACTGTAATTTCCGCCAATTTTGATCAGTCCAAAACCTACCGGTATCTGGATCTGGAAAAGGATTACGAAGTTTGATAGCCGCATCTAAGCGAAGTATAAAATAAGAAAAATCTAACCTTATACCCGTTCCGGCACCGACAGCAATCTGTTTTAGAAAATTACGGCCAATCAAATTAGTAGGATCTTCGGGATCAGGACGTGGACTCCAAGATAGTTGAGAACCTTTACGATCTTCATCATAGCCAATGGTCCAAACATTTCCGGCATCGACAAAGAAAGCACTTTCGATGGTATATCCAAAGATTCTTAAAAGGTTAAAACGATACTCGGCGCTCATTTCTAAGGAAAAGTCACCAGATTGAAAAAAGGGAATGGTCGGTGCTCCAGGAAGTGGATTATTTGCCAGTGGATCAATAAATTCACCAGGGCCTAATTCTCGAATACGCCAAGCACGTATACTACTGGGACCTCCAAGAAAAAACTGTTTTAAATAAGGAATCTCATCCGAAAACCCGTAATTAAATGCTACTCCAGTATTTAATCGAAAAGCTAATGATTGGTCATTAGCAAAATATTTAAACCATCGAATATCTGCTTCCGTTCTGACATACTGAGCATATTCTACGTCACTAAAAAAGGAGAAGGTCTTATTATTTCCACTAATTTTATTACTTAATTTGTTGGCTAAAAAAATCTCTCCACCAGACAATTCAAAATTGCCACGAAAATAAAAAGAGGTATTATTTTTACTAATCTTACCTTGATGGGTAAACGTCAAATCTCGAAATAAAAATCCAGTTAATAATTGATCATCAAAACTTCGTTGGAGAAAAGGGTTATTTGCTTCGAAATCAATAAGCGCTCGTTTTTTATTTATTAAATATAAGTTTATACCAACCTGCGTTAATTGAAAACGCTGTCGTTGGTTCGGTTGAAAATCATATCCAAAACTAGTATTAAAAGAGTTAGAATCATAAAAGCGAAAGAGCGAGAGATTTTCATAATTAAGGGATAATCGACTTTTCGTTTTATCTTTTAGTTCATTATAAAATTTACCATTAATAACCCTTACTGCTCGCAGCACTTTCCAAGTTCGAAAGATATCTACCAGTCGAGGAAAATACAAGTCATTTAATAAACTCACCTCTCTTGAGTACAATAAAGTATCATTTGTATTAGCGATATCAAATTCAAAACCCAACCTAGCTCGTGTTGTAAACAAGGCAGCATTTTTAAATAAATTCCGATTTCTATAAGAAATACTAGTAGAGACTCCGATTAAATTAACATCATCATTTCCAATATCAAAAGTTGAATTATTGAGTTCCAAATCTCCACCAATAGACTTCAGTTTATTAGGAAAAATAAAAATCTCAAAATTTAAAACATTCGTCTTTTCTCCATCAATCTTTTCTATAATATTAACATCTTTGATGATCGCTAAATTACGTAGCTGTTGTACTGATTTCAAGAAGTTATTTTCTTGATAAATATCATGAGGCCGAAGAAAGATAGATTTTAAAATGTTTTCTGCTTTTATTTTTCGGGGAACATCTTTGTCAAAAATAAAAGATACCCCATCTACATCCACCGTATCTCGTTCGCGTATCAACGAGCCTGTTTTGATATAATAAGGATCAACATGCACCGTTCCGATTTGATATTTTTGGTGAAACCCAGTTTCGGGAGGTACGAGCACATCATAATAAACCACTACTCGATTGCCTTTAATTATTCCACGTGGTTTGATATAATTTACGTCAAAATAAGCATATCCTCTATTCTGTAAAGCATCCGTAATTCGTTTAGATTCTGAATTAAACATGACATCGCTCACCGGACTACCTGGAACCAAAAGTGTATTAGCAGATAAATCATTTAGTAATATTTTAATCGCAGAATCAGGAGAATTAAAATAAACACTATCAATCAGATACTGCTCACCAAGTGTAGCGATATACTGTACTTTAGTCTTCTTTTTATGGGTAAAACTCGTATCGCGCACGACCGCATCATTATATCCTTTATTCTGAAGATAAAAAGTCATCGTTTCCGCGGTAGCTTTACTATATTCAGGCCAATAGATCGAAGGCCTTTCTACCATAGATGATTTTCGAAGGAATTTTTTAAACTTGGAGGTGTCGCCTGGTTCATTCGTGGTATAGTACAAACGCGTATCTAGGTGAAGTTCTAAAAAAGACTCATTGGGTACCTGCTTATAATTACCTGCTAGATCGGATTTAAGTCGGCGTTTTGCTTTTCTGCTGAGGTTGGTTCCTTCGAGAACTATTTCATTACTTTTTAGACGAGTTTCACCTTCTGCTAATTTCCCGTAAGGGAAACATCCACTAAGGCTCCACAGTAGGAGAACCAAAAAAAATAAGTACCTTAAACCCATTATTTTTCCCACAAAAGTCCGTGTTAAAAATTTATTAAAAAAAAAGAATGCTCTCAAAAAAGAACGAACAATACATCAAATCACTCTCGCTCAAGAAGTTTCGTCAAAAATATAATAATTTTATTATTGAAGGTGATAAAATGGTCAGTGAATTATTAACACAAGTTCCTGATCAAATTGAGCGGATTTTCGCTGTAAACCCTTGGATTAGCCAATATGGTCATCAACTAAAAAAAACAAGCGCCGCTGTACAAGAGATTAACGAACGCGAACTTAAAAAAATTTCATCTCTTAAGACGCCTAACCAAGCCTTGGCGATCGTTCGTCAATGGGAGCCAGACTTTCAGCCTGATCAACTTGACGGTAGTTTGTCTTTATATTTGGATGGAATTCAGAATCCAGGTAATATGGGGACTATTTTGCGAACTGCCGACTGGTTTGGGATCGACTGGGTGATTTGTTCTCCAGATTGCGTAGATCGGTTTAGTCCAAAAGTAGTCCAAGCTACGATGGGTGCTTTATTTAGTGTAAAATGTGTTCGTCAAAAGATTGAAAATTTAGGCCTTAAAAAATTGAATTTGCCGATTTATGGTGCTATCTTGAAGGGAGCAGATCTATTTAATACGAATCTTAAACCACATGGACTGATTGTTATTGGTAATGAAGGCCAAGGCATTAGACCAGAAGTACTTCCCTTGGTAGATCACCCCATCTCTATTCCTCCCCACCACGAGGCTAGAGGCACTGAATCTCTGAATGCAGCGATTGC
>JALZUU010000381.1 GCA_023300665.1 Saprospiraceae bacterium
AAACAAAACAAGAACTATTCTAAACCCATTTAAATAAACCTTTAACTACACACTTTCTAATCGTTTAGTTTAGTCTTAAAAGTCTGGCTGTAAGTAATAGTTTTATTTATTAGAACCTTGCTTTATTTTAAATTCAACCTAGTTGATAGGCTATTCTTATGAATTTATAATTGGATCAAATTACTTCTTTTTGAAACTTAATTTTTATAACTTTTTTACAAAACAAAATTTACAATATGAAGAATTTTACAAAATGTTTAAAATTTTGCTTACTATTTTTAAGCATGATTTTCTGGACAAATGTCCATAGTCAATCGTCGATTCTAGAGTCCTTTGATTCAGGAACTCCATCTGGGTGGACAGATACTTATGCTAATACCACCTCACAAGTTTGTGCAGGAAATTCAGAAAGAGACAATATCTTTACCTCTACCGGAGGAAGTATGACTACTGTTAATCAGGTGGGAATATCAAATGGTACGGATATTACTTTTTCAATAGATTATAAAGTAGTTGATTGGTCTGCTGCGACTGTACCAACTAGCCCTGGATGGGGTTCTGCTGATTTACAGTATTCGACAGATGATGGAGCAACTTGGATTACTGTTGGAACGATTGATGACTCCAATAACCACGGAACCAATGTGTGTGCGACTTATGGTGTGACCATTGCAGGTGCAGATGTTCCAGTTGGTTCAGATCTTAAGTTTAAAATAGATAATACTTACGGGGCAGGAGATTATTATTTTTATATAGATAATTTTGTTGCTACACAAGTTTCTGCAAATCCACCGAATTGTGATGCAGCATTAGCTTCAGATCTTACTGATTTTCCAATAGATGGAACCTTAACATGGAGTGGTGCTTCTGGTATTCCTACTGGATATAAAATTTCAGTAGGTTCGTCATCTGGAGGAACAGATATCGCCAATAATGTGGATGTTATGGCAGCAACGAGTTATGCACTAATGGGTTTAATGAACAGCACTACTTATTATGTGACTATCGTTCCTTATAACGATAATGGTGATGCGATGGGATGTACAGAGCAAACTTTTGAAACGATAGCTCCTCCACCAGCCAATGATGAATGTATGAATGCACTTCCACTTACGGAATCTGCCAATGATGGATCTTGTGCGAACACAGTTAGTGGTACCACTAATGTTGCTAGTCAAAGTCCAGAAAGCTCGCTCTGTACTACATTTTCAAATGATGATGATGTTTGGTATACACTGACTGCAGCAGAAACTCAGGTTTATAATTTTGAACTTACAAACACTACTAGTAATACTTATGTACACGTCTATAGTGGTGATTGTGCTGGAGGATTGACTTCTGTCGGATCATGTTTTTCTTCCAATGATAATTCTGCTAGTCTAACTGCTGGAACTACATATTATGTACAAGTACATACTTCTAGTAGTAGTATTACAAGTGACTTCGATCTATGCGCTTATCCAATTCCTGATCCTAATCAGACTTTTACAGTTGATTGTGCTGCGAGTGGAACTAATACGACACATTGTTATGCTGCTAATGACCTAGCAACCTTTACCTATACTGCCGGTGATGGTAGTTCAGGATTAGAGATTACTTTTAATGCTGGTACGATGGAAAGCTGTTGTGATGATATTATGATTTATGATGGTATGGATGCTACTGGAGCTTTGCTATATAGTGGAAATAACGGTGGCGATCTAACGGGATTAGTTGTAGCTGGAGGAACTAGTGTTCACATCGTAATTGATAGTGATGGTAGTGTGCAATGTGATGGATCTTCAACTTATACTCCATGGGATTGGGATGTTGCTTGTGTTGCTTGTGTATCACCTACGGCTTCAGGTTCTGATGTGACATCTTGTCCTTCTACCGATGTTGCCATTGATGTTGTAATAGCAGATTTGGGTTCAGCTAGTTCATTAATTATTTCTAATAGCTTAAATGCGACTACTGTACCAGCTACGGCAGTTGGTACCCTTTCCGTTCCTGGATTTATGATAGGAGATGGAACTGTGACAATCACAGTTACGGATGCTAGTGACCCTACTTGTTTCTCTACTTTTGATGTCAATATTACTGAAACTTGTCCTCCAGCTTGCGGAGGTAAATTTTATGATACAGGAGGACCTTTTGGCGATTATGACTCAGGTGAAAACGAGTCATGGACTATTTGTCCAGACAATGCAGGAGAGTTTGTAACAGTTACTTTTAATATGTTTGAGACTGAAGGTCGAGGTGTTAATAATTGTTGGGATGCACTTAGAATTTATGATGGAAATTCAGCTAGTGCACCAGAGATTGGGCCAGGACCTGGTTATTGTTATGAAAGTGCAACAGATGGAACTAACTACCCTGGAATTGTATTAGGTACTCCAATCACTTCAACGGATGCTTCAGGATGTCTACACTTTGTCTTCACTAGTGATGGTAGTGGTGAGCGTGATGGATGGGATGCTGATGTTACTTGTGGGCCAGCCTCTTCAAGTTGTGGTGATGATGCGGTTATTTTAGCAGGTGCTGCACAAACTGATCTTACTCCTCAATGTATGGAAGGTGGTTGGTTGTACTACGGAGATGGTAGTAATACCTATTTTGCAATTGAACCATTCCCAGCGGGTGGAAATACAGATGCATTTACGGCTAATGTTGATATCTTCCTTGGTGCTGCACAGCTAAACAATGCTGCAGTTTGTAATGGTGCTCCAATTGATGCATACTTTGAAATGGGTCGAGCTTGGAATGTAGATGTTTTAACAGGTGCTATTGGTGGAACAGTAAATTGTAGATTTTATTATGATGCAGCTGAACTCACTGCGCTAACTACTGCAGTTTCGACTTTCGAATCGGCTAATAGTGCATGTACTTATTCAAGCGGTGCTGAAGTATGGTTTAAAAATACAGGAGTTCCTTATGTTCATTATAGTTATGATGGTACACAAGCTACCTTAGCTACTACTCCTGGTACCAACGGAATGGGCGTTGACTATAGAGAATTTCCAGTAACTGGTTTCTCTGGTGGTAGTGTTGGAATTACTTCTCTTCCTTTAACTGTGCTACCTGTAGAACTTGCCTCTTTCACTGGAAAGACGATGGCTAAAACCAATATGCTAGAATGGGTGACTGCTTCTGAAGAAAACACAGAATGGCACGTAATCGAACGTTCTAAAGATGGACGTTCTGACTGGAGCGAAGTAGGACGTACAGAAGCAAAAGGATTCTCTAGTCAATTGATTAGCTACGAGCTAGAAGATGAAAAGCCAATGGCTAAATCTTATTACCGTCTTCGTTCTATTGATTTTGATGGTCATGTAGATATTTCAGATGTAATCTACTTAGAGCGTCAGGTTGAGCAATTTGATATAGTAAACGTTTATCCAGTTCCAACTTCTAAATTATTAAACATAGATTTTGAAACAATTGAAGATCAGCAGATTGATATCACTTTAACAGATATGCTAGGAAAAGTAATTTCTACTCGTCCTGTGAACTCTGTTGCAGGGATGAATACAGCGACTCTAGAGATGGGCAACCTCGTTAACGGTATTTATTTTGTTACGATCAATAACGGTCAAAACAAGATTACTAAGCGTGTTGTTAAGAATTAAGACGATATAAATTTAAACAGCTTCTATTAAAAAAATAGCTGCTCCAAGTGATTGGGGCAGCTATTCTTTTTGGTTAAAAATATTTTTTTATTTAAACATTCTAAGGTTAATTTATTCCAATCTTTTCAGCCAATTAATGGAAGTCTAGATAAGCATTTAAAATACACACGATAGAAGAGCCATTATTAATTATTCATTAAAAAATTATTAATTACCTCCCTTTTTCCATCTTCTCCACCTTCACCATCACCGCTTCCATCAATTCCTTTTTATAAGTCAACATCCGTTTCATCAGCTGCTTATCCGAAGTCCCTAAAATCTGCGCCGCCAACAACCCTGCATTCTTCGCACCATCCAAAGCCACCGTCGCTACAGGAACTCCTCCAGGCATTTGCAAAATAGACAACACCGAATCCCAACCATCAATAGAATTTCGAGATTTGATCGGAACACCAATCACTGGCAAAGGTGAAAGCGAAGCCACCATACCCGGAAGATGCGCGGCACCACCGGCACCAGCCACGACGACTTTGATCCCTCGTTTATGTGCCTTTTCGGCAAATTTAAATAGACGTTTGGGCGTACGATGTGCGGAGACAACGGTCATCTCAAATGGCACTTCCAGTTGCGTAAGGATATCTGCAGCTTGTTGCATAACAGGTAGATCCGAATCGGAACCCATAATGATACTGACAAGTGGAGTGGTGGTACTAGCTTTCTTTTTGGACATGGCTAACGATTTTTAACGTGTTTTTAATAGTTCTAACTTTTTCAATGGCCGTGGCAACATCCTCCGCTAAGGCAGTCGCGTGGCCCATTTTTCGGAAAGGTCGGGTCTGTGTTTTTCCGTATAGGTGAATATGGCAATCAGACAAATCCAAACAATCTTCCATCCCTTCGTAGGCTACCGGACCCGTATGCCCATCTGCTCCGAGGAGGTTGATCATAGCAGCCGGTTGGCGCTCGGTGGTATCACCTAATGGCCAATTAAGGATCGCTCTAAGGTGTTGTTGAAATTGTGAAGTAATGCAACTGTCAATGGTATGATGTCCGCTATTATGTGGACGAGGAGCGACTTCGTTGATCAACCATTTTCCTTCTTTGGTAAGAAAAAATTCTACGGCGAGCAATCCACAAAGTTGATAGGCTTCGATGACTTGACGGGCTAGTTGGGTTACTTCTGCGGCTTGTGTTGGGGTCAGAGCAGCGGGGCAAAATAATAATTCTACTAGGTTAGCCGTAGGATGAAATTGCATTTCTACAGGTTCAAAATTTTGAATATCTCCTTTTGGATTTCGGGCGACAACGACGGCAATCTCTTTTTCAATCGGGACCAATGGTTCAATCACAGAACCACCTGGTAGACACTGATCAAACATCGACGCATCTTTGATGACCACCACCCCTTTTCCATCATATCCAGCTTCTCTAGATTTTTGGACAAAAGGGTAGGAGATTTCGTTCTGATCAATCGCCGCTTTTAATTCCTCTAGGTTCTTATACAATCGGAAAGGCGCCGTAGGCAAACTATTATTTTCGTAAAACTCCTTTTGTAACCCTTTGTCTTTGATGATTTCCAAAATGTCGGGATCAGGATGGACGATCTTGCCTTGAGACTTTAAGGTCTTTAAAGCCGCCGTATTAACGTGTTCTATTTCTACCGTCAAAATATCTGCTTGTTGGCCAAAAGCCACGACATCCTCGTAATTATTAAAATCTCCGGTAAAGAATTTGGTACTCACTGGGCCACCTGGATAGTCAGTTGATTTATCGAGCATATAAATGGGAAGATCCCAAGGATGCGCAGCGATCGCCAACATTTTTCCTAATTGGCCGCCGCCTAAAATTCCCACTATGGGTAAAGTCTTGCTCATTGTTTTGATGGAATTGTTTTACGCCGCGAAATTACATAAAAGAGAGGGGTATGGTGTGTGAATTTTGTAAAAATCTAGGAGTTATTTGGGATTTGCAAGATGAGCGGTGGAAGGTTTTTTATCATACTACTGGACATTTGCGGGATTGGAGCTACTCCTTTAGGAGGCAGGGAGGTTGTGATTGCCAGAAATGTCTAGTAGTATGGTTTTTTATTATTATTCATTAATAACAGAATGATAAATAAGTATTTACCATAAACAAAAGCTGGGCCGACGAGACCAATCGTGAGCTGGTTCCTTTTTATTTCTTCCACAAAATATTTTAAATGGTCCATATATGGGTCAGGGTAGATATCGAATTGATAAATACTATATACAAATTGCAATACTTGCGTTGAGATAAGCAGGCCGATTAGCCAAAGTGCAGAATGCTTTATCTGCTTTTTTGAAATTGTTTTATTTTCGATTTTTTTTAATAATAAAAAATGAATTAGGATAAACAGACCAAAATAAATGATTTCTCTGATCCAGAAATTTACCATCGGAATCATATCGAAATAAATAAAAAGATCTTTAATTAAGCTATCAAGCGTCCAAAGGATACTGGTAAATGAAAAATAACTTAAGATACCTATCAAGATTAATTCTGAAGCGTTGGTAGGCTGCGATTGAGCAAAGATGGGTTCGTTTAAAATATCTGAAGGAGGATTTGTCTGAGTAGTATTCATCTATTTATTATTTGAAAACGATCAACGATAGATGTTCAACTTAATAGATATTTAAAGGAAAAGCAGATTAATTGGATGGAAGAGATAGAATACTCGACGAGCTCTTGATTTTATTCACGTTAAAGAGAAAATTGAATTTGCGCTTGAATTTGAATTTACACTTGAAAAAATCCGCACATCCGCAAATCAAGAAAAAGCCATCCCGTCCGCTTACGCGGTGCTTTCCCTCGCCGCATTGTCATGCGTCGCCCTCCTTTCAGTCGGGATCGGTCAGTTATCCGCAGATCAATAAAAAAAGCCCCCCATTACCGAAGCAACGAGAGGCCGTCCCAAAAACTGATTTTAAATAACTTAAAACAGCTTTTGTTTAACACACAATCACCTAAGTCTTAAGTTTCTGAGAACTATATTTTTTTATTCGTATTTAGTAGTAAGTTTGATATTTTGCAATATCGTTTGCTTGGGAGAAAGCCTAGGGAGGAAGAAGAAGTATTCAGTTATAAAAAATTGTAGTGGCTGTTTCCTAAGCCTTTTTTGTAAGTTGTAACTTCAGTTGTAAAAAATTGTAGCGGCTATTTCCTAAGCCTTTTTTGTAAGTTGTAGTTTCAGTTATAAAAAATTGTAGCGGCTGTTTCCTAAGCCTTTTTGTAAGTTGTAAATTCAGTTAAAAATTGTAGCGGCTGTTTCCTAAGCCTTTTTTTGTAAGTTGTAAATTCAGTTAAAAATTGTAGTGGCTATTTCCTAAGCCTTTTTTGTAAGTTGTAAGTAGTAAGTAAGTCTGTTTGATGATTCAAATTTAAGGCAATCCGCAGTTGGAATACATACCCTATTACTGGTAAAATAAATATGAGTTAGAATAATCTTTGTTAATTGTTGATTAGTAGTTGTTTAAACTTATGATTTACTTGTATCTATTTAGAATAAAAAAAAAGAATCATCGATTTTTTAGGATTTAAGCAATATTCACTTTGAATAGTCGCAGAATCACTAATTTTTGCAATCTTTTAAAATCGATAAAAAGGGTAGAAGGGGCCAATTTTCTGGAAAAGGGGCGAATTTTAGATGATTTTAAAGTTTTTCTAGTTCTCTTTTCAAATTTGACCGTGCAATTTCCTCATATTCTTGGAAGGCTGGTGTATAATATATATGTGGTCTTTCTAAAAAATGCGTTAATACCTTCTTTCGACCTGGCCGATAGAGTAAATCGGGATAAATCTGGTATTCCTGACGAATAGCTGTAGTATATTTATCATACAGTCCTTCCTCCGTAGCTAAAATGGCTAAATCAGCATCTAAAAAGAAGAGTTGTTCCGGAACCTCCATTTGTGGGATATGGCGGGCTGTACTTTCGATAATAGTGCTAATGATCTCTACCTGATCTAGTGGTAGTAGCGGAGTTAATATTTGTTTCGCAAGGGCGGCGCTCTTTACCTCGTTATCCTTTTTAGTTGACTTATATATATAGTCATGAAAAAAGGTAATCCAATAAAAAACACCTCGATTAACATTAATGGGTTGAAATTGATCAAATATTTCTGTGATGGAATAGAGATGGCTTAGGTTATGATAAGTACGTGAAGATTGGTTGTGTGCTTTAAAAATACCTTTCCACAATTCTTCTTTTTTCCTAGATGTAATTAATTGATTATTAGTAGCTATGGAAAATTTTTCCTTTAGTTTCAAGACAAATCCTTCGTTGGAATCAACTTGTGAAGGATGCAGAAGGATCGGTAAGTTTTTCATATTATAAAAATAAAAATGAGTTAAAAGTCACGCTAAATTCACTAAAACTGGGAACCAAAGGAAAGGTTTTCCGTAAACAATTTTGAATTCTATAATTTCCCAATTAACATTTGGATTAAACCAACTTGAATTAACCCTAAGACTAAAATTTTTCTACTAGGACTTACTTTTAAAATCTCAAAGAAAAATGTATTAACAAAAAACAATTGAAAGATGAAGTTACAAACCGTAACCAAGATAATTGAAAATTACCAATATTCAGATACCGATTATCTAGATTTAAGCAACCTTGAATTAGCAACAATACCTAATGAAGTATTTGAGCTTCCAAATTTGAGAGTTCTCGATCTATCGAATAATTTAATTGCAACTTTACCTGAAAATATTCAGCAATTAAAAGAATTAGGTGTTTTAAAATTAAAAAATAATCAACTAACCAGCCTACCTAATAATTTTAATAAGCTTCAAAACTTATATCAATTAGATCTTGAAGACAACCAGCTAACAGAATTTCCAACTTGCTTAACGAATCTTTACAACCTGCAATCGCTTAATGTAAATCATAATAAGATTTCAACATTACCTGATTTTACAGGTCGACTAAACAAGTTAAGCGCAGTTTCATTTTATAAAAATGATTTTTCCGAATTTCCGAAAAGTCTTCTTCATCTCGAAAATCTAAACTCTTTAGATTTAGGAGGAAATAAAATCACGACTATTCCTGAATTTACCGGTTGCTTACTCGATCTTTGTGAAATATCTTTAAGTAATAATAAATTGAGTTTTGTACCAAATGCTTTCGCTGGATTATCTAATCTCGCTTCATTGGATCTACGACATAATCAGATTAGTTTGATACCTGAATTTTTATCTAAATTTAAAAAGATCTTCCGAATTGATCTTAAAAATGATGATTGGTATTATAACTGTGTCAACCTCTACGGAAATGCTATTCCTGCTGATTTAACGTTAAAAGTTAACGACAGTATTACAATGGTACGTGCCGTAATGGAGGAATAAAGAAATATAACCAAAACTTTCTTAAGTGTTTATAGATGTTGAATCATTTATACAGAAGCTGTTTAAAAATGAAGCCTGCCTTCGTGCCTCTGGCAGGCAGGCACAATGGTTGCGGACAAGTCATTGATAACGTGGATCTTCTGCTATTTTTA
>JALZUU010000382.1 GCA_023300665.1 Saprospiraceae bacterium
CTCAAGTCTTCTCTAAAATTCAACGAAGGAGATCAAGCACAGAAAGGAGAATCTTATCTGCAATTGGCTCAACTTTATTTTGATAGTGAATCGTTTGTAGAAGCAAAAGCTTATTATGATAGCACTTTGCAAGTATTACCTAAAACAGATGATCGGTATGACCAAGTCACGGAGTATGCAAATAACCTTACCGATATTGCTGCCAATCTTGTAATTATTCAAACACAAGATAGTTTACTTCGAATTAGTAATATGACCGATGATGAGCGTCGTGCCTTGGCATTTAAAATTAAAAAAGAAGAAGAAGAAAATAAGTTTAAAAACCTTAAAACAGAAGGTAAACCCACCACGAAAAAATCTAGACCTGGTGCTGCAAAGTCTACTTATTGGGCTTACAATGAAAAAAGTAAGAAAAAAGGTCTAAAAGATTTTCGTAAGCGATGGGGAGATCGACAACTGGAAGATAATTGGCGTAGATCTACTCGAAGTGAATTGCGTAGCTTAGTGGACGAGCAGGAAGTTGTAGAGGAAGAAATCAGCCGAGAGCTGACCGAGGAAGACATGAAAAACATCTTCCGTGAAGTACCAAGCACGCCAGCAGATGTCGCTAAATCAGAACAAGAAATTGCGAAAGCAATGCTGAAACTAGGAGGACTTTACCGAGATCGCTTAGAGGATAGTGAAAGATCTATTAAAATATTAGAAGATAGAGAACGTCGGTTTCCAGATGCTGAAAGCAGAGATGAGATGTATTATTTTTTATACTTAGCGCATACGGATTTAAATAATAAAACCAAAGCGAAATTTTATTACGATAAACTAGCGGGTGAATTTCCTAATAGTACCTACGCACGGGTGTTGACAGACCCAGATTTTCTCTCCAAAAGCCGAGCAGAAGATCAGGCTTTGATGGAATATTATGATCAAACTTATTTAAGCTTTGAAAAAGGAAAATATGCGGACGTTGCACAACGTATTACGACCGCACAAAAAGAATTTGGACCTGGAAATAAACTTCAAGCAAAATTCGCTTTACTCGGTGCCATGAGCAAAGGTAGTCTAGATGGAAAAGATGCTTATAAAACGGGCTTACGAGAAGTGATTGGCAAATACCCTAACACCCCAGAAGAAGTTCGTGCTAAAGAAATTTTAAAATTACTAGGACAGGGAGAATCGGGCAAAAGACCCTTGACAGAAAGTTCTTCTTCTGATCCTACTGATACAGGAAAATATAAAGTCGACCCTGAAAAGCTTCACTATTTTCTTGTGCTACTCACAGGAGGCGAAGAAATTTCTCTAAATGATGCGAAAGCAGCAATCTCTAATTATAATTCTGAATTTAATAAACTGGCAAAACTCCGTATTTCTCCAGTTTCTTTGGGCGATCAACCCATGGTGGTGATTCGACGATTTAAGTCGCAAGAAAAGGCAATGACGTATTATAACGGGATTACTAAAAACGCTGAAAGCTTCTTACCTGCAGGAGTAGAATACGAAATTTATCCAATCACTCAAAACAATTACCGAACGGTATTAAAGAGTAAATCATTGGCTGGATATAGAGAATTTTTTGAAGAAAACTACTTTAACTAAAAGTCTAGTATTCAAAACGAAAAAAGCTGATCATCCACGAAGAAGATCAGCTTTTTTTATTTTGAAAAGGTCTTATTTATCTTAGATGTTCTCCATCTCTTTTACTGATTTTTTTAAGAATATCTTCTATTTGTTTTAGAATGCCTAGCGGCGTCATTGCTGGGGTAACTTCAGCACCGTCTAGGGCATGTGCCACGATATCATTGAGCACTCCATTTCGTTCAAAATTGTTTTTTAAACGCACTTCATCTTTCGTCTCCCAATATTCTCCCTCATCATTAATAGCTAGAGATAACTTATATTTTTTGTTTAAATAATCAAGTAATTTAAGAATCGCAATATGAACTTCTGGACCAGCGTGTTGAGTCTTGGTAAAAGCAGAAAAGATAAACTCAGGATCAATAGTGGTATCTACGAATTGTAGGGTAGCAGGAGAAGTAAGCTGGCCTTTTTCTGTAAAGTATAAATAAACCCATTCAGATTTTGGATGTGGGCAAAACATAATGCCTGTTAGCTTAATCTTAGAATGATTTTCAAAACCAATGTGTTGCATAACGTGCGCATCAAGTTTGAATTCAAAATTCCGAGTTTGATAACGCCAGCCCATCGTTTCACAGATATCGCTTACTTCATCCGTAAGATCTGTAATTCGCTTAGTTTCTTTAATGGTGCCCTGATAATGAAAGGTGAGTCCCATGTAGTTTGATGTATTATTTAACATAAAAATAAGCATTATTATCACATGACGGGGAAGTGGAGAATGGTTAGTCCTCTAATTATTTAGAAAATAGTATAGTTTTTATTTAAAATTTGCTAGTTTCATCCTATGAGAAAATTTGCCAATAATATCTTTCGTTGGTATTATCAACGTCGATTTAGCCAAATCGAACAGTTTATCGCATCTCCTTACCAAACACAACGAGCGCAGTTGAATAATTTACTGCATGCTGCTCGCAATACGGAATGGGGGAAAAAACATGATTTTTCTACGATTAAAAATCAAGCAGACTTTGCCCGTCAGGTACCCGTTCAAAACTATGATTCACTCAAACCATACATTTCTAAGATGATGGAAGGAGCAGAAGATGTTTTATGGCCTGATCAGGTAAAAATGTTTTCTAAATCCTCAGGAACCACAAGCGATAAAAGTAAATTTATTCCCGTTTCAAAAATCAACCTTAAACAAAACCATATCAAAGGTACTTGGGATACCATGACCCTACTCTACAACCGTCGACCAGACTGTAGTATTTTTTCAGGCAAAAACTTCTTGATGGCAGGAAGCAATAATCACTATCCTCCATTTCCCGAAACTTTGTGTGGAGATGTTTCTGCTCTGATGATAAAAAATATGCCTTATGTAGCACGTCCGTTTTTTGAGCCAGATATCACTACGGTTTTGCAGCCTGACTGGGAAGACAAAATTGGCAATATGGCTAAAATTGCGATCCAACCAGAGATTGCCGAACAGATAAAAATGGTAGGTGGTGTACCGACTTGGACGATTGTTTTCTTTCGACATATTTTAGAACAGAGTGGTAAAGAAAATATGTTGGAGGTGTGGAAAAATTTTGAAACCTATATTCACGGAGGTGTAAGTCTGGCCCCTTATCGAGAACAACTTCACGAACTACTTCCTTCTGATCAAGTCAATTATTGGGAGGTCTATAACGCTTCGGAAGGATACTTCGCTTCGCAATATGATTTGGATGGAGACGATATGTTGCTACTGTTGGATAATGGTACTTATTTTGAATTTTTACCCGCATCAGAATGGCAAAGCGAAAACCCAATCGCGATTCCATTAGAAGAGGTAGAGATTGGAAAAAACTATGCATTATTGGTTTCTACCAATGCTGGCTTATGGCGATACCTGATCGGTGATACCGTGATGTTTACGTCTATTCAACCACATAAGATTAAAATTACAGGCAGGATTCAGCAGTATATCAATGTCTTTGGAGAAGAGGTGATTGTGGCAAATACGGATCAAGCGCTAGCGGCTACCTGTGCTGCTACTCGCTCCGTCGTATCCGAATATACCGCTGCTCCTATCTACATGGAAACGGATCAGCAAGGTGGACATGAATGGTTGGTAGAATTTGAAAAATCACCTGAAAGTATTTCAGAATTTAAGCGATTATTAGATGAGAATTTACAAAAAATAAATTCTGATTATGAAGCAAAACGATATAAAAATATGGCATTAAAAGAATTGGAATTACATGCTTTACCAGCCGGAACTTTTCTCGATTGGATGCGTCGACGAGGTAAATTTGGTAACCAACATAAGGTGCCAAGACTGTCTAATGATCGGAGATATGTGGAGGATGTTTTGGAGATGTTGAAGTAGTTAGCACAAAAAAAAAGGCACAAAGAATATTACTCTGCGCCTCTTTTTTACTGACTAATAATTTCGACTATCAACGTATCCGTCAACCTTTCTAATAAATCACCTTTATGATCATAATAGTTCATCCATTTATGATTTAGCTTAACAGATCGGAGATTTTTATAATAAAAATCGTCGATTGTTTTCTCTGTTTTTATTCCGTCTAAGTAATAGATCGTCGTTGTTTTGGCGGAGGTGATCTTTTCTTTTGTGAGGGCTTTTTTCTTTTCCATAAGACGCATGTACAACTATTTTTATAGTTTTAATGAAATTTAGAATACAATAAATAGAAGTATCGCAAAAAAAGAAGAGAGATTACCTTAATCAAGAAATTAAGAGAATGTTAAAGAAGTAAATAGCTTGGAAGTGATTTTGAAAGGAGGCAAAAAAAAGCGCCCCTCTCCACCTGAAAGGAGAGGGGGCACATCCCAAAAACAGATTGAGAAATTTCATTCCGAAATAGTGTGTGGAGGAATGAAAAATCATGAGATTATAATTGTTTATAGAAAACAATCATCAAAAATAAAAAGTAAGTTATTATTTGACCAATAATTAGATCTTGCCAGATCTGGCTTTCTCGAAAAAGATTGTAGACCATTAATATGGATAAACTAATCTTTTAGTAGGTATGTTAAAAATAAAACTGTTACTCCATTCGAGTCCCTTCGAAGAGTAATAGAATGGTATTCAGTAAGAACACCAAAGTAGAGTTATGATCGGTAATTGAGAACTTAGGAAGGGTTTTGGGAAAGATGCGCTTTTAACGCAACACAAAGATATATAAAAAAAATTAATTCTATGTAACTTATTTAGGGTATATTTTTAATAAAAGAAGTCGGGTGATTGCTAATTCCGTAAAACAAGTGGATAAAAACTTTAAAAAGAGTTATATTTGTTTTGTTGCAAAACTTTCTAGCATTTTGGCCATGTTATTGAGTCTTATACCAAATATAACTTCCTACCTAGCAACAAGTATTATTATCTAATATTGCTGTATTTTTCAATTTCTGCTTCGGCATTAATATTATAATACCATATAAAACAACCGCATGAACTATTTTAAACAACTTGTAGTTATTCTAATCTTTATTAGCTTTGGTATATCTGATTCTCTCACGGCTCAGATTTATATTAATGAAATAATGGCAAAAAATGATAATGTCATTGTGGATGAAGCTGGTGAATTTGATGATTGGATTGAATTGTATAATGCAGGAACGAGCTCTGTAGATATTGCTGGATATTATTTTTCAGAAGATATCACAGATCCTACCTTTTGGGAAATCCCTGATACAGACCCTTCATTAACAACGGTTCCTGCGGGAGGGTACTTAATCATTTGGGCAGACAAAGATCCAGAACAAGGTCCTCATCATATTGACTTTAAATTGAGTGCGGATGGTCAAGAAATCTATTTACATGAACCAGATGGTAGTACTTTAGTAGATGAATTAACTTACCCTTCTCTCTCAACCAACACTTCTTATGGAAGAGAAACAGATGGAGCGGCAAATTTTCAAACCTTTACTGCTCCCAGTCCAGGCACAGATAATACCGCTGGTGTTAGTACCTACAATGCAGTTCTTGTTAGTAGAATTAACGATAGTAGTGATGATGCAGAGGAACCATTTGATCAAAATTTCATGACACTGACGGACTCTGGTATTAATATCGTGAATGATTGGAGCGGAGATCAAAAGGTTGGATTTCGTTTTGATGAATTAAAGATTCCTGCTGGAGCAGTGGTAAATCGTGCGTATATTCAATTTACCACTTCAAATTCATCAGCCAGTAATGGAGCTTGCAATTTAAATATTCAAGGCCATGCTTCTGGTAACTCAGCTACCTTTGAAGGTGAAGAACAAGACATTACAAATCGTCCACTTACCAATACATTTATTAATTGGCAACCGGAAGATTGGACGAATACGGGTGAAGCAGGAACTGCTCAGCAGACACCTGACCTGACCGAACTAGTACAAGAAATGTTGGATCAATCTGATTGGAATGAGAATAGTGCGTTAACCTTTATTGTTAGCGGGACAGGAACTAGAGTAGCTTTTTCTTATGATGGATCACCAATGCAGGCACCTCAGTTAGTTTTAGAAGTATCCATTCCGCTAACCAACATACCTGTTTCTAATCTTTTTATCAATGAAATTGCTCCAGGAGGTACTTTTCATGCGGATGAAACAGGGAAATTCGAAGACTGGGTAGAGATCTATAATGGCGGAACAGAAACCGTTAACCTTGGTGGACTTTTTCTTTCTGATAGTTATGATAATATGACCAAATGGCAAATCAGCCAGCCTTATTGTTTAGAACCAGGTGGCTTTGTGGTACTCTTTACCGATAAGGATCCTGAAGAAGGTGGTCTACATGCAGACTTTAGCCTAGAGGCTTCAGGTGAAGAACTGGTATTGGCTCAATCTATTAATAACATGATTGTAGTGCTTGATTCTATTACCTTTCCAGCAGTTCCTTTTCAAACAAGTTATGGACGAATTACTGATGGCGCAGATGACTTTGTAGTCTTTGGAGAAGTTACCCCTAATGAATCTAATGATGGATCACTTTTGGGATTAGAAAAACCAACCATCGAATTAGCAAATGGTATGTATCAGTCAACTCAGATGATTAGTTTTAGCCATCCTGATCCAGACGTTACACTTCGTTATACCTTGGATGGGAAAGATCCGGAGTCTTTTTCTACTGCGTATAGTAATCCATTTGCCATTAATGATAATGTAAGCGTAAAAGTAGCGGCATTTAAGTCTGATCATGTAAAAAGTAATTCAGCAATTGGTTCATACCTTTTTAATATTACTTCTAATATTCCTACCCTATATATTAATTCTGATCCTGATAATTTTTTCGATGACGAAATTGGAATTTATGTAAAAGGAACCAATGGTATACCAGGCTTCTGTCGAACAGATTCTGTTAATTGGAATAGAGAAGATTGGGAACGTCCTATTAATCTAGGAATGTTTTTACCAGATGGTAGCGAAGCTTTTAATGTAAATGCTGGGATTAGAATTAGTGGTGGATGTTCGCGTACGTATGCTCAAAAAAGTTTTAACGTTTATACAAGACGGAATACCTACGGAGATGATGAAATTGAATATCCTTTCTATGAAGGTCGAGAAAATGAGACTTATGAACGTATTAAATTAAGAAATAGTGGACAGGATTATCTACGAACGATGTTTAGAGATGGTTTAGTTCAAACACTTGTTTGGGATAAAATTGATTTAGATTTATTGGGTTATCAACCGACCACTTTGTATTTGAATGGAGACTTTTGGGGTATTTATAATATTCGAGAAATATTTAATGATGAACATTTTGAACATGTTTATGGTGTTGATAAAGACGATTTGGATTTGTTGAAAAATCCAGGAATGCCTTGGGAAGAAACAAAAGTAGGAACAGATATAGAATACAAAAACTTATTTGATTTTGCTTCTAATAACGACCTTAGTGTACAAGCTAATTATGATGCAGTTGCTGATCAATTCGATATCAATCAATTGACCAACTATTGGGCGTACTCTGTTTATATCGCTAAGTTTGATTGGCCAGCAAACAATATCATCGTTTGGAAAGAAAGAAAATCAGGAGAGAAATGGCGCTATGGTTCTTTTGATCATGACGGTAGTACTGATAATGGATTTGCTTTTGAAACTGCACCCGATTATAATACACTAGAACAGGTAATGGTTGATAATAGCACATCTTGGCCTAATCACAGTAGTAGTACCTTATTTTTTAGAAAATTATTGGATAACGAGAACTTCCGAAATGAATTTGTACAACGTAGCTGTAGCTTTATGGAATTAATCTATTCTGAAGAACGAACGGCCAATTTTACAGATAGTCTTCAAGCCTTAATTGAGCCACATATTCCGGCTCAAGAAATCCGTTGGGGAGATGAATTATCTATTGGTGGTAATGAGTTAAACTGGCGTGGATGGGTTGCGAACATGAAAGACTTTTTTGTGACTCGACCAGATTTTTACCGCGGATTTATGAATGATCAATTTAACTTGGATGGGACTTATGAATTAACGCTGAATTACAACGAAGCGACAAATGGTCGCGTGGTGATTAATTCTAATGAAATGGAAACACCTTATAATTTTACGAATCTTTATTTTAAAAATATTCCTGTTCAAGTAAAAGCCATCGCAGAAGAAGGATATCAATTTTCTCACTGGTTAGAAACAGGTGAAACAACAGAGATTATAAATTTTGTAGCGGGAGATGATGCGATTTTGACACCTATTTTCGACGAACTAGTAAATGTTGAAGAGCCAGAAGAACTGATCAGTTATCAAGTTTTTCCAAATCCTACGACAGGGAAGGTAAATTTACTAGCGAACTTCGATGAAGCTACTAAAGCAACCATCGCAGTATATGATTTTCTAGGAAAAGTGATTTACACTAAAACGATTAATAGTATTTCTGTTAGCGAACAATTAGATTTATCAAAACAACCTGCAGGGGTCTATTTGTTAAATATTACCACTGAAAAAGGGACCATCACAGAAAGACTACTACTTAGTAAATAAAATTAAAGGCATTATTAAAACGCTTAGTTTTCCTTAAGTAGGATGACCTTAAATGGTTAAATTATTAGGTCATCCTACTTAAATTGTTTAGCTTTGGTATAGGTTGTTATTAACACAACCAAAAATTTAGACTATTTTAATAAAAACCCAATCGGGTGATTATCAAAAGGGAAAACACCGGCTTACATGTATGATACGATACTTAGTCTTATTACAGCTTTTACGTTAACTTATCTTGCAATACCATCTATTATACAGATTGCAAAGGTAAAGCGGTTGTATGATGAACCAGGAGAACGTCGATCTCATACTACACCAACACCTTCCTTAGGTGGAATCGCCATCTTTGCTGGAGTTATTTTTTCTATCATTCTCTGGACACCTTTCGACGTTTTTGGTGATTTACAATATATTCTTTGCTCCTTTATTATCATATTTTTGATTGGAGCCAAAGACGATATCTCTCCTATTTCTCCTACAAAAAAACTTATCGGCGAATTTTTAGCCGCAGGTATTCTGGTCTTTAAATCGAATGTGATGCTAACTAGCCTTTACGGAGTCTTTGGTATCGGAGATCTACACTATATTACAAGTGTTGTCCTGTCTGTTTTTACCATCATCGTAATTATCAATGCGTTTAACTTAATTGATGGTATCAATGGCTTATCAGGCAGTATCGGAACTTTGATTACCCTTACCTTAGGTACTTGGTTTTTATTAATAGATCGTGTAGAATTGGCCATTGTGGCTTTTTCTTTAGCTGGTGCAGTCATGGCGTTTTTAAAGTATAACTACTCTCCAGCAAAAATATTTATGGGAGATACGGGATCTCTTTTGATTGGACTGATCTGTGCCATTTTAGTAATTAAATTTATTGAACTACACCGAGTAATTGGTAATAGTCCTTATGCATTTCAGGCAGTACCTGCAGTGGCAGTTGGTATTTTAATTTTACCATTATTTGATACCTTGAGAGTATTCATCACTCGGATCGCTCGTGGCAATCATCCATTGCACCCTGACCGGACTCATATTCATCACCTATTGCTGGACTTTGGCCTCACACACATGCAAGCTACAGCAGTGCTGGTATTGGTAAATATTTTCTTTATTGGTGTCGTTATTTATTTTCAGAACCTAGGTTCTATGAAGCTATTAATGATTATTCTGATTCTTGCTACTATCATGACAGGAATCCTCTTCTATCTGGTCTCTAATCGCAAAAAAAATAAAGGATTTAATGCTTAACTTCTTTTGGGTCTTTCTTGGGGGAGGATTGGGAAGTATTTGTCGCTACGGAATAAGCAGAATACTAGCAGGAAATGATTTTAATTTTCCATTTGCTACCTTATTGGCCAACATCATTAGCTGTATTATTTTAGGATATTTATTTGGAATAACACTAAAAGTAGGACTCACCGACAATGCCAAGCTTCTATGGATGACTGGATTTTGTGGAGGCTTTTCTACCTTTTCTACCTTTTCACTCGAAACGTTTTCTCTATTCGAAACCGGACAAACCAGCTACGCTTTACTAAATATTGCAATCAGTCTCCTTGTATGTCTATTCGCTATTTTTATTGGAATAAAAATTAGCGGTTAATTTATGTTTTTCAAGCAAAAAAAACATCTTATTCAACAATTCAACAAAAAAAGCCCTCCTTTATCAAAAAAGAGGACTTTTTTTTTTTCTAATGAACGATTAAAATCACGTACGCTTCACGCCGATATTTAAGGAAACACCCTCCAATAAATCTACGGTAACCGCATTCGCAGGACTAGCAACTAATACAACCGCATCTGCTAATACCTCATTGGCGATATAACCTTTAAAACCAGTGATACCCGCTTGCACTTCTACCTTATCTTCAATCTCTACCAAAATACGGTCTGTAATTTCAAAATTTTGATCTTTACGGATATTCTGAATACGATTAACTAATTCTCGAGCAACTCCTTCAGCTTTCAGATCATCTGTCAATGTTACATCTAAGGCTACGGTTAATGGCCCATCACTCGCTACCAACCAACCAGGAATATCCTGAGTGGTAATTTCAAAATCTTCTAAAGTAAGGTTAAATTCTTCATCGTTGATAACCATTTGCATACCACCATTTCGTTCTAGATTTGCAATTTCTGCATCTCCAAACTTGCTAATGGCTTGCGCAACTGTTTTCATATGCTTACCCATCCGACGACCTAAGGTTTTAAAATTAGGCTTAATTCCTTTCTTGATAATACCTTCCGTATCCGTAACGTATTCGATCTCTTTGACATTAACCTCTGAAAGAATTAGATCTTTGACACCCTCCACCTGTTCTTGGAAATCTGGGTTTAATACCGGCAATAAAATTTTCTGTAGTGGCTGACGCACTCGGATAGTTTCCTTTTTTCGTAGTGATAAAACCAACGAAGAAATCGACTGTGCATAGTCCATTCGTTGTTCCAAACTACTATCAATCAACTGCTCATCAGCAGTCGGAAAATCTGCTAAGTGAACAGATATAGCAGTTTCTTTTTTAGTAATGGTATTTAAATTTCCATACATCCAATCAGCAAAGAATGGAGCGACTGGTGCCATCAATTTACTGATCGTTACCATACAAGTATACAACGTTTGGTAAGCCGCAATTTTATCAGCACTATAATCCCCTTTCCAAAAACGACGACGACATAGTCGTACATACCAGTTACTCAAATGTTGGTCTGTAAACTCTTGAATCTTACGAGTAGCAGCAGTTGCTTCATAGTCTGCGTAGTCGGCAGTCACTTCTTTAATTAGAGAATTTAAAAGAGAAATAATCCAACGATCAATCTCTGGACGATCCGCTAAAGGTACCTCTGCTTCGCTAAAATTAAATTTATCTACATTCGCGTAAAGCCCAAAAAAGGAATAAGTATTATAGAGGGTTCCAAAAAACTTTCGACGTACTTCATCGATACCTGAAACATCAAATTTTAAATTATCCCATGGCTGCGCATTCGAGATCATGTACCAACGTGTGGCGTCCGCACCATACTTAGCAAGTGTTTCAAAAGGCTCTACTGCGTTGCCTAATCGCTTAGACATCTTGTGTCCTTTTTTATCTTGAACTAATCCGTTAGAAACGACATTTTTATAGGCAATACTATCAAACGCCATCACGGCAATTGCATGTAAGGTATAAAACCAACCTCGTGTTTGATCTACGCCTTCGGCAATAAAGTCAGCAGGAAAACCCATCTTCTTTTCTGGATCAAACTTGTCTAAATTCTCAAAAGGATAATGCCATTGTGCATAAGGCATCGAGCCTGAATCAAACCAGACATCAATCAAATCTAACTCACGCGTCAACGGCGTACCGTCTTCTGCCACAAGGATAATTTCGTCGATATAAGGACGATGCATATCTTTAGGAAC
>JALZUU010000383.1 GCA_023300665.1 Saprospiraceae bacterium
GCAACGATTAGATCGGTAATCAAAATACTATCACAACCAAAAAAACTAGGAATCGTATCTCTATAAATTCCGGATTCATCATAGGTAGAATTACCAATCATTATCGAAACTCCCTCGCAAAGCATGGTGTCTATTTGGGTGGTGATGATAGGATGCACATTGATAATTTTAGGATCAGAATTCACTCGACAATTTTCCGAATCTAAATTATTTACACCATCTGCAACTAGAAACCGAAAATAGTAGGTTCTTGCAACGGTCATTGATGGCGGTGTATAGGTAATAGAAGTCGCTCCAGCAATATCTATCCAGTTCAACCCTTCATCAAAACTCTCTTGCCATTGAAAGCTTGGGTTCACATATTGATTGCCCGTAAGCGTGGCTTCTAGTTCTACAGGCGTATCATCAGCACAAAGATCTAATTCGTTGCCAGAGGAGGGGTCAATAGAATTTTCAATAGAAGTTTCTGGGCCACAAGCACGAAAAGAAATATTGTCAAGTGCCAAATCATTTCCAATACCTCCCGGCGCATTATTCCGCAACGATAGCGTCAACGATTCTTGACCAACACTGGTCGAAAAGGTAAATCCAAAACTAGTCCAAGTCTCTGTTTGAGGAATATTTCCAGTAGAGAATTGCGCTACGCCATTTAATAAAAAAGAAACATTAGGATCTAAATGATCAGGAACACCAATTCTGATTAAGTTCAGAATATCCGCAGAAAATTCATATAAGGTATTTTCACAAAGACCAGAAACAGTTTGTTGATAAAATATACCAGGATCATTACTAGCATTTACCACCATCATATATCCGTTCGGGTCATCACTATTATCTGCAAGGTCAAGCCAAGTATCAAAAAGACCAGACCAAGCACCGGTATTATTGGTTAAAACATATTGGCCATCTATTGGAGGAACATTAAAAGTATAAATATAACCAGGAGCAATACCCGGATCTGGAGAAAGTAAATTAGGAATACCCGAACCAAAATCTCCTTCGAAAAAGATATTATCTCCAAGGGTACCCGTACAAAATTGCGCTTGCGTAATTAGCGGAAAACACCATAAAATTAGGAGACAAAAATATTTTGACATGCATTTATTTTTTGGGGCGGTTAGCTGGTTTTTTTTCTAAAAAGTGGAAGGTTTACCAAACCTATCACCAAACCAAGTGGAAGGTTTGGTAAACCTGGCTTCAAGCCTCCAGACACCTTAAGATATATTCCCTAACAACCAAGCTCTTTCTGTCAGCACCGGTTCATTTTCAATCGCCAATCGTAGCTTTTCCTTTTCTTCTCGATCACCAGGAACTAAGGATAATTCTTTTTTTACAAAGCTAATAATATTTTTAAAATTAAGGCGATGATAATCGCTCACTTCTCGTCGTCGAATAAACAAACGGAAATTATTAAGATGAGAATCTAACAAATCAAAGGCACCAGATTCGTAATAAATTTTTAGTAGCAAAGTTCGAGTAATCAATTGATTGACCAAATCGGCAGGCTGGAAGGTATTCAAATGATACAAAGCGCGATCATAATCTTTGCGATCAAATTCCAATCGAGCAAAATTGAATTTGACGGTATTGATACGATAATTTTCTGCTAGTTTGGAATTGTATTTTTCAATAAAATACTCCACTTCCGCATATTTCTTTAAACGCAATCCTACCGCAACTACATTATCAAAAGTGAATCGAGACAACTGACCATTTTCAATAAAAATTTCAGTATCCAATCCTTCTTGAAACAATCTCCACCCTTCTAAGGTAAATTCATTACTACCAGTATTCATCTGTCGAATACAATAATTGATGGCCGCTCGGTATAGATTCTTTAGTTCATCCTGCGGAAAATTTTCTCGGTGATCGGAGAGTAGACTTCGAAATTTTCTAAAATATTCTTGGCTTTTTTTTTCCGTTAAAAACAGGTAACAATAATAATATAAAGCCACTGCCGGAACTTTCAGTGTAGGACTATTTTCTAAACTATGAACCCAAGCGTTTAATAACCCAAAATCATAATCGGTTTTAAATACCGCTCGATGAGACAATTGAGTACAAGCATGTCGCAATTTTCGTGACAGATAGAGAATATCCATTGTATCACCGATCTCTTGTAAATGCAATCCACCCGCTCGCCGGTTGGTCGTTTCGAACATGGCCGACTCCGACTGAAGACTCAATTGATGGTCATAATAATCTGGGTTTCGGAGAGGCTGTTTGGCTTGTAATTTCTCAATCCGTTGGGCTGTTTTAAGAAAATGCTTTTCTCGATTCCGTTGCCGATACCAGCGTAATAACAATAAATTCCGCTCCGTCTCATCCGTCTGGATAATGGTAGCCGTCAAATAAGATTCGATCACCTTATGCAAATCACTCATGGTGCTACGCAATTTTTGGTCATCAAACGATTCGTTCGGATAGATTATTTCAAATAAATCAGCCTTAGCCGGAAAGGGTTTATCCTTATACAAGCAGTCTGCATAGACCTTAAATAGCTCCGATAAATCTACGCGATGCGTAACAAAAGGAGACCGAACATACTTTTTTAGCTGTCGAATTTCCTCTTTTTTTAACCCAAGCAATAAATCTGTTAGTAAAATGGACAAATCACTGTATTATTATTTCCACAAATAAAATCAAATTTTAAACTTAAATTTAAATAAAATAAATCAAAAAATGAATAATTATTTCCACAAAATGAAATAAATGACTTTGGTTTAAGCTAGGATAAGTTGAATCTTTGTGAAGAGATAACTTGAATTGAAACACTGGTATCAAACTAGTTGACAACAAAAAACATAATATATGAAAAATACAATCTCTTTTTACAGTGCCTTAATTTTCCTACTCCTCCTAAACACCTCGGTTGTAAATGGCCAAGGTTATAGTAACACGCTCTATACTGCTCCCTCCGGTGTTACAGGCTTTGTTACTAACGAAGTAAAAGCGGTTGCTATGCATCAAAATGGTGAATATGTAGCACTGGGTCTTAATACGCAAGAATTTGGAATCGTGCCTAACTTTTTCTTCGCCAATGAAAACATTGGTGTTGGATTTACGGTTGGCGTAACACCCGAAGGGTTAGGCAGCGACAACACGCATGACCCCATTGCCATTATCAATAACAATGACCCAGCAGATACCTCCTATTTTGTTCTAACTCAACGATCTATACCAAATGATGATACCTATTACCTAAGTCTGTCTAAATATATCAATACCGAAAGTAATATCTTAGGCATATCAGTAGAGTTTACGCAAGTTATTCTTCAGGCTGATATAGTTTTAATGGGAAAAGATATGATTCTCACACCGGATGGTGGTATTCTAGTTTTAGCAGAGATCCAATCTGAAATGGTAGCTGGAGCAGAAACTGTAAACGATGTGATGGTTATAAAAATGGATGCTTCTGCTAATATAATTTCTGCTTATACCCATCCTAGTATAGGAGATGACTATGCCATCAAAATTAAAGAAGGCGATAATGGCAACCATAGCATCCTTTACCAAAAAGGTACCACTCAAACGGATCTATATTTACTTACCCTCAACGCAAACGGATTCATAATTTCGGACGTACTCATTCCCAATAGTAGTGGACTCCTAGCTTCTGACTTCACCAAAACTTCAGATAATGCTTTTGCTATTACGGGCACGAATGCTATGAATGATTTATTTGTTTTAAAAACAGACTTAAATGGCCAACCAATCTGGCTTCAGGAATACGACACCCCATCGGATGATCGATCAGGAAATGGTATTGCAGAAGATGCTTTGGGTAACTTGATTATTGCAGGAGTTATCATAGATAATATAGGTCGACCAGATGCAATGATCGCTAAGTTAACATCAAATGGTTCGCCAATTTGGGAACGTAACGTCGGGAGAATAAACCGACCGAGTGCATTCAACAATGTAGTGATCATGCCCGGAGGCCAATATAATTTTTCTGGCTTCTTACAACTCTCAGAAACATCCATGAATCATGCCGCTTGGTTTTTACAAACCGATACCATGGGTATTTCCAAAGGTGGATTAATAGAAGGAAATGTTTTTTACGATGAACTAACGGATTGCATTAATATCAATGAACTTGATTTGGAAAACTGGATTGTCAGGGCCACCAGTGGTACAGATACGATCTACACCCAAACAGATGCAAATGGAAACTATTCTTTGGCATTAGATGTATCAGCAGGTGAAACCATTGACTATACCGTAAGTATTACTCCACCAAATCTTTACTGGGATGTTTGTGAAAATAATGTAACGGTCACCTTATCTTACTTAACACCAGCTTCTGTTGATTTCGCAGTGCAGGCCTTGGTCAATTGTTCCTTTATTGAATCAACCATTAGTTCGGTTAGCACAAGACGTTGCGAGGACAATGTCTTTACCATCGACTATTGTAACAATGGTACCCTTCCAATTACTGATGCCAGTTTTGAGCTAACTTTAGATGATCACTTGAGCTTTGTTTCTTCTCCCATTCCACCAGCTATAATTGACGGACAAACCATAACTTGGGACGTAGCATCAATACCAGTCAATAGCTGTGGTCAAATTCCCATTGTTGCTTTTGTTGGCTGTGACTCCGTATCCATTGGTGATATCATCTGTTTAGATTTGATGGTTACCCCTGATACGCTTTGTCTGGCAGGGTTGCAAGGAGAGGCTTGGTCAGGCGCCTTGTTGGAGTTGGATTATACTTGTGATAATGAAAATTTATTTTTCAATATTACAAATACAGGTACCGGCAGTATGATCAATACGCAAGATTATATCATTATTGAAGATGCGGTTTTACG
>JALZUU010000384.1 GCA_023300665.1 Saprospiraceae bacterium
TTGGAATTTCTATTTTCTTATTTAAGATATCTTCTACATCCTCAATAAATTTTGAAGGATGTGCTGTTTCTAAAATTACACCGGTAGTTTCTGGATTCTCCTTTTGATATTCTGCTAGCGCTAAATACCCAACAGCACCATGTGGATCCATGATATACTGAAATTTATCATGGATTTCTTTAACTGCTTTCTTGGTCTTTGTATCATCAAATGCATACCCTTTAATATCTTTTCCCATCATGTCACACGTGTGACACGTGTCAGATTCTTCCTTTTTATACATATCTTCTAAACGAGCGAAATTACTAGGGTTTCCTACATCCATAGCATTTGAGATGGTTCTTATGCTTGTTTTTGGTTCATATTGACCAGTTTTAAGGTATTTAGGGACAATATCATTAAGATTTGTAGCAGCAATCATGTGTTCAATAGGAAGTCCCATTTGTTTAGCAAGAATACCTGCGGTTAGGTTTCCAAAGTTTCCAGAAGGAACAGAAAAGACGACAGGTAGGGTGTTACCAGCGATTTGAAGCTGTTTAAAGGCTTCAAAGTAATATAAGGATTGTGGAATAAGCCGTGCAATATTAATGCTGTTAGCAGAGCTTAAACGAAGCTGTTGATTAAGCTCTTTATCAAGAAAAGCTTGTTTGACAATCGCTTGGCAATCATCAAAAGTTCCATCAACTTCCAATGCAGTAATATTATGACCTAGGGTAGTAAGCTGTTTTTCTTGTAGTGGACTAACTTTCCCACTTGGATAAAGAATAACTACCTCAATTCCAGGTGTCTGATAAAACCCAGAAGCTACCGCTCCGCCAGTATCGCCAGAGGTAGCTACTAAGATGATTAACTGATCTTTCTCTGCTTGATTGAAGTATCCCATCAAACGAGCCATAAAACGCGCTCCAAAGTCCTTAAAAGCAAGCGAAGGACCATGAAATAGCTCTAATACACTCGTTTTATCATTTAGTTGAACCAATGGAACTGGAAAGTTAAAAGCTTCAGCTACAAGCTCATTAAGTGTTTGAGGAGGAATATCGTCTCCAATTAAATGAGTTACGACTGCTTGTGTAATTTCTACAAAGCTCATCTTAGGAAGTTCCACAAAGAAACTATCAGGTAGTGGATGAATATTTTCTGGCATAAAAAGGCCGTTATCGTCAGGTAATCCCTTCATAACGGCTTCTTTAAGGGACACAAGATTTTTTTTATTCTTGGTACTGTAAAGCTGCATAATGTGGTATTTATAAAATGATACTTAAAGTAGTAGATGATTGTTGGTAATGCTCAACACTTGTGGAGAACTATAATAAAACAGCTCCTTCTTGATTGATACCTGAAATAAAGAGTTGGTTATGGATTTTCTTTTCATTGAAGATCGCTTGCATAGCATTACCGACGTTTTCGGCAATTAAGCTATTAGCACATAGCGCAAATACAGAAGGCCCTGCTCCAGAGATACTACAACCCATAGCCCCAGCCTTGAGTGCTGCTTCTTTAACCTCGTAAAAGCCCGAAATTGAATTGGCTCGCTGTGGCTCAATAATCACATCTTGTAAGGAACGACTGATTAGATCTAAATTTCCAGTGGAAAGACCTATAATTAAACCTCCAAGATTTCCACTTTGGGTGATCGTTTGTTTTAACGTTACCTGATCACTGAGAACAGAGCGAGCATCTTTGGTTAGAATTTTTATATGTGGATAAACGACGACTGCATATAATCCTCTTGGAACAGGAACTCGGTGAACATCTAAAGTTGGATTATCTCTGATAAAGATCATTCCGCCCAATAGGGAAGGAGCAACATTATCTGCATGGTAAGCACCATCTGCCACTTGTTCGCCTAAAACAGCAAAAGGAAGTAATTCTCTTTTCGTTAAAGGACGGCGCAATAATTCATTAACCGCCATCACACCAGCGACGGCACTAGCTGCACTTGAGCCCAAGCCACTACCAAAAGGCATCTTTTTATGAATTTCCATTTCGATTCCACGGTTAGATTCACCAAGGTGATCGAGTAGACGTTGAGCAGCAAATCCTGCCGTATTCTTTTCTATTTCGTAGGGTAGTTTAAGGCCTTTTAATCCAGTCATTCTGGTAATTCGTAAATTGGGCGTATCCGAAAAACGAACGACAATTTCATCGCCAGGCTTTTCTAAAGCAAACCCTAAAATATCAAATCCGCAGGCAACATTGGCAACGGTAGCAGGTGCAAAAACTTTTATTCCACTTCTCATTATTAAAATATTATTTTATAGTATGTTGATTATCAATGTAATGAATTGCCAATTGAAATAATTTCGGCAAAAACTCCTGCAGCGGTTACTTCTGCTCCTGCTCCTGGACCTCTAATAACGAGCGGTCGATCTTTGTATCGTTGAGTCGTAAATACGATCATATTATCACTCCCATTTAAGGAATAAAAAGGATGATCAGATCCGACAGATTCTAGTTTAATTCTAGCTTGATTATTTTCTAATGTAGCGACCATTCTTAATACTTTATTTTCTGCAGCAGCAGCGGCTCGACGTTTTTCAAAGAAATCATCCGCTTTTTTTACTTCATCAAAGAATTGAGGAACTGTTTCTGCCGCAATACAAGCCGCTGGAAGAATAGACTCAATTTCTACATCTTTAGCTTCCAAAGGTAATCCAGTTTCTCGAGCTAGAATAATTAGTTTTCTACGAACATCAATTCCTTTCAGGTCAGTTCTAGGATCTGGTTCCGTATAACCAAGTTCCGCAGCTTGATTAACGATATCGCTAAATTTCATGCCTGGTCCAAAAGAATTAAAGATAAAAGATAACGAACCTGATAAAACACCTTCAATCTTTAAAATTTCATCGCCACTATCAATTAGATCATTTAAGGTAGAAATAACTGGAAGACCAGCTCCGACATTTGTTTCATATAAGAAACGAACACCTCGTTTTTCAGCGATCGATTTAAGTTGTTGATATTGTAAATAGGTGGAAGAAGTAGCAATTTTATTAGGAGTAGAAATAGAAATACTCGCATTGAGGATTTCATGGTATTTTTCAGCAATCCCTTCATTTGCAGTATTGTCAACAAATATTGTATTTGAAAGGTTAAGTGTTTTCATTTTTTCAATAAAATTCTCCAAAACCATTTGCTCAGGACTATTATCTAATTGCTCTTTCCAGTTTTCAAGATTAATTCCCTCTGGAGAAAAAACCATTTTTCTACTATTGGTTAAACCAACAACCTTAATAGCGAGATGTCTTTTTTCTTTAAGGAATGCTGCTTGTTTTTTAATTTGATTAATTAAAGTTGATCCAATCAAACCAACACCCGTCATAAACACGTGTAACTCTTGGGTGTCAGAAAGGAAGAAAGATTCATGTAAGGCATTTAGTGCTTTTCCTTCGTCACTACGAGGAATCACGACAGAAACATTCAGTTCAGAGGATCCTTGTGCAATGGCAATACAATTAATACCATTTTTACCCAATGCCTGAAATAAACGACCAGAAATACCCGGTTGGTAGCGCATGTTTTCACCAATGATTGCTACCACAGAAAGATCATCTTCTATTTTTATAGGATCGACTAACTGGCTTTTAATTTCATATTCAAAAGCAGATTCAACTCTCTTTTTTGCTTTTTTAGCCAATTTTGGTTGAACGGCAAAACTGATAGAATGCTCTGAAGATCCCTGTGTAATCAAAATAATATTTATCCCTGCTTGTGCTAGGGCATTAAATAATCGAGCTGCAATACCTGGTACACCAAACAATCCACCACCTTGTAATGTGAGTAAGGCAATATTACTCATAGAAGAAATTCCTCTTACTGGATGTCCATTTTGTGAAGACTGATCAGAAATCAAAGTCCCTTTAAATTCTGGATTAAAAGTATTGCGGATGGTCAACGGAATATTCCTAGATAAAGCAGGTTGTAAAGTCGGTGGATAAATTACCTTGGCACCAAAATGAGACATTTCCATTGCTTCGGCATAAGTCATTTCTGGAATGGTAAAAGCTGATTTTACCTTTCTAGGATCTGCGGTAAGTACACCGTTCACATCAGTCCAAATCTCAATAATGTTTGCATTTAATCCTGCGGCCAATAGGGCTGCAGTATAATCAGATCCACCACGACCTAACGTAGTTGTCAAACCTCCTTTTGCGGCGCTGATAAATCCAGTAACAATATGAGTTCCTGAGTTTTCTTTAAAATAACTTTCAATTTGTTGATAAGTTGTGGATAAGTCTACCTTGGCAGAGCTAAAATGTTTATCTGTCCGAATAATCTTACGAGCATCTAAATAATGAGCATCAATACCTTCTTGCTTTAAAGCTTGACTAATAATAAAGCAAGAATTTCTTTCTCCAAAACTAAGGACGTAATCCATGGTCCGACTAGAAGCTTCGCGAACGAGCAAAATACCATGAAGTAGATTTTTTAAAATTTTATGATTTTCTTCTAATTCTTTAAGAATTTTTTCTTGTGTTGGTTTTTTTATTAAAAATTTGACTGCTTCGCTATGTCGGTCAGAAAATTCATTAAAGATTTTTTCGTAAGATGGATTTCCTTCTTCGGCGAGTTGACTCATTTCAATTAGCTGATCTGTAACCCCTCCAAAGGCAGAGAATACCACCGCAAAACGTTCGTCTTCCGCAGTATAAGTTTTAAGAATTTCAATTACATTTTTTATTCTTTCCGGTTTAGCGATAGAAGAACCACCGAATTTTAAAATTTTCATATTAAAAATTTAGGTCAAGTTAATACGTTTAACTTGAATGATTTCACAATTTAGGTTTGTCAAAAATGGATTAAATTGGTAAAAGGATGGTTGCTAGAACTTAATTAAACAGCTTCTATTTATAA
>JALZUU010000385.1 GCA_023300665.1 Saprospiraceae bacterium
TTCTAGATTTCGAGAACAAACGCCTACTGCTCCATCTCGAACATAAGCTGTCCAGCTTGAGCCATCCAATTTTTCTGTAACAGTATACGTATGATTTTTTAATTCATCGTATGATAAATTTTGAATTCGTTCCTCGTCTGTTTTTCGAAGAAAAGCTGGAAAATCTCCTCTTGCAATTCCAGCAAGACTGGCAGGAATCGGACGTTCATATTTTTCGATTCCTAAAACTTCCGTCACTTCTTCTCCGAGTTCTTTCCAAGTAAAATCTTTTGGTAAAACATCTTTAGAAATCAATAACCCTTGAGATAGTTCTCCTCGTAAACGAATCGTTTTCAATCGAAATCCTTCTTTTCCTCCCATTCTTTTAAAGGAACTTTTACGTAAAAATTCAAACTCCTCTCGTACCGGTAAGAAAGAATCAATTTCACAATACACCGCAATATCGCCTGCTTGGTAGCGACCTTTCATATCAATCACTTTCCAGCCATCCACGACATAAATCTCTAAACGGTCTGCGTTAGGATGTTTCAATACTTCATCAACTTTTCGAATAGTTGCTAATTTTCGCATGATTAATAAATCGTTTTATTTTTTTGTTTAAAATCTAATACCTTAACCTCTTCTTTTAAAATTTCGTTCCTGAAAATTTCAATAAATTTTAAAATAAAAAAAATTTTACCTCAAAACCAAAACTGCCTTCAGACCTATTAAAGTCTGAAGGCAGTTTTTAAAATTGAAGTTGTTCAAAATCCAGGTTATAATCGGATGCCTTGTTTTAGAAATCTTCTTTCAAAGTTTTCGGATCTCTTCGAACATGATCAATATGTAGTACAAAAATAATTTTTGCAGCTTCTTCAATGGTATAAATTATCCGATAGGACCATTTTATTATTCGGCGGTAAGTTACTTCATCATCGCTAATTTCCTGGACGATACTATTAGATTCCGGATAATATTCTAGTTTATCCATTGTTTTCAGTAGTTCCTGTCTTACTCTTTCAGCGGTTTTATAAGACACTTCTTCTTCTAAATATAAGACAATTTGCTCTAGGCTTTCTGCCGCCCTGCTCGTAATGACTACTTCGTACCGTTCAGCCATTTTTCCGATCTGCTTTTTAATTGATCTAAACTGATATACTTTCCTGCTTTAGCATCTGCTAATTCTTGTTTTAATCGCTCTTTCAATTCAGGCGCAGTTGTAGGATTTCCGTGAGCATCATAACCAATAGCAGATGCTTCCTCTGTTTCAGCGTAAGCCTCTACTAAAGCATAGATCATTTTTAATAGTCGTTCGTCTGCTTCATCTATCTGTTTTAACAAAGCCGCCTTTATTTGCGCTGTACTCATTGGACGATTAATTTAATTTATAATTATATAAAGTTAACGTTTTTTTTGTAAAAGTATTTTGAAAACCTTCTTTTCTTCCCATTCTTTTAAAAGAGATTTTACGTAAAAATTCAAACTCCTCTCGTACCGGTAAGAAAGAATCAATTTCACAATACACCACAATATTTCCTACTTAGTAGCGACCTTTTATATCGATCACTTTCCAGCCATCCCAAACCAAAACTGCCTTCAGACCTATTAAAGTCTGAAGGCAGTTTAAAAGTTGTTCTAAAATAATATGCTATTGTCTAACTTTTATCCCACCATAATCAAGACGGGCTTTAATCACTTTTGCTTGATTTTTATCCCCCACAAATCCTTCTACCTCTCGCTCTTGACCATCTTTTATTTCTTTGACTACGGTCAACTCGGAAGGATATCGAATATTCGCGTAGCGAGAAGAAGCATCTAGTTGATAGTGGGTTCCTTCCTCTACTTCAATTTTATAATCGGTATAGCGGCCTCGTATTTCTACCGCAGTAAAAGCACGATCCAACCTTTCTACACTAGCACTTCCATACTCCAAATCAAAGTCTGCCCAATCCTTTAAATGAACCACGGTATAATCACTGTATTTTGCCACCGCTCGTACGGAAGTTGCTAATTTAATACGTACATCGTCGTATTTTCCAATATTATGATAATCCTTTACCATTCCTAAATGATAGTGATCATACTTTGTTTCAGAACGAATATCTTGTGCCTCGTCAATTGTAACCGTAGAATATTTACTAACAATATCAACATCTTTGACAATCCCAACTTTCACCTTACTGTATTTTACTTCTAGCCCTAATCCTTGTGCACCAGCAATACTAGCATTACCATAACCGAGCATCAATTGAACGTCATTGTCAACTTGCTCTAACTGAATATTTCCATATTTAATTTCTAAATTAACGCGCCCTTTTAAAGCCGCCACATAACTATCACCATACTTATTAAATAAATCCAATTTATTTGTTTTTGGCATATAAACTTCGTAATTAATTTTATAATTATCATTCGAGGAGGATCCTCCCCACCAAGAACTCCAACCGCTTTTGGAAGCGATCTCGGTGGTAGCACTGACGAAGTCCCGACTACTATTAAAGTCTACAGTAACTCGATCAAAAACATCGTCTGCTTTATCTTGGCTATGCGCGTCCACGGTGATGACTACTTCGACTTTCACCTCATTGTTCTCCCAAGTTTTTATCTCCACTTTTCCGTAACGGTTACTGATTTTTACTGTTCCGTCGACCGTGATAGGAAACTGTTTATCGATGGTTTTGGAATATTCTCTTTTGA
>JALZUU010000386.1 GCA_023300665.1 Saprospiraceae bacterium
AATGGATATAAAAAAGATACAAAGAATAACGATTGGTTGATCAGCCTAAATAAATTACGAGAAGAAAAAGGAGATGCTTATACGACAAACGATTATTTTAATCACTTACAAAAGGCGGATGTTACACCGGTTCCAAATCCTATTTTTAAAAATATAAATGGATTAAAGTTTGAGGAAAAAACAAAAGACTGGGGTTTTTCAACACCTTCGTTTTCTAATGGTGCGGCTTATGCTGATTTTGACCAAGATGGTGATTTAGATTTTGTGGTAAATAATTTTGATCAACCTGCTTTTCTTTATCGAAATAATAGTAGAGAAAAAAAGGAAGGCAATTATATTCAATTTAAATTAACAGACGGAAAGACGAATAATACAACCTTTCACTCTAAGGTAAATATTTATTATGGAGATAAAATGCAATCCGCTGATTATGCCACCACCCGAGGTTATGTTTCTTCGGTTGAACCAATCGCTCATTTTGGTTTAGGCGACCTGACTGAAATTGATCGCGTAGAAATTTTATGGATCGACGGTAAAAAAAGTACTATTCAAAATCCTAAAATTAATCAAGTACATATTATTGACAAACAAAAAACAACCGCGACTTCGGTAAAAAAAGAAAAGGTTACTCCCTTATTTGCGAACATTAGTGCTCGATATTTATCACCGCAATACACCCATAAAGAGAATAGCTATAATGATTATCGAAAAGAAATTTTACTTCCACATAGCCAGTCTAAGCTAGGACCTGCAGTGGCCGTCGGCGATGTAAACGGGGATGGAAACGAAGATTTTTATATCGGCGGAGCTAAAGATCAAAAGGGAAGTTTATATCTTCAAAATGGTAGTGGACAGTTTACGGCTAGTTCAACTTCCGCATTTAATGCAGGTGCCGTTCATGAAGATACCGGGGCAAAATTTATAGATGTGGATGGGGATCGAGATTTAGATTTGTATGTGGCCAGCGGTGGCGGTGGTGATTTTGAAGGGGCAGAAAATTTATTACAAGATCGTTTATATATCAATGATGGCAAAGGTAATTTTACCTATCAGAAAAACCAGCTTCCTACCATCAACTCTAGTACCAAAACTATTGCCGCGATGGATTGGGACGAAGATGGCGACCTCGATCTTTTTGTGGGAGGCCGTACTACTCCAGGAAAATACCCAACCGCTCCTACCTCTTATTTGCTAGTCAATCAAAACGGAACATTTACCAATCAAACAAAAATCTTGGCACCTGAATTAGAAAAAATTGGAATGGTCACCGCCGCAGAATGGATGGGAAAAGATTTATTCTTAGTGGGAGAATGGATGCCAATTACTATGTTTAAATACACTGGTTCTGGTTTTAGTAATGAGACCAATTCTTTAGATTTAGAAAATACAACGGGTTGGTGGTCCACTTTACTAAAGGATGATATTGACAAAGATGGAGATGAGGATTTGATCATTGGAAATATTGGTTTAAACAATAAATTCCATCCTTCTCCTGAAAAACCTTTGTATGTGTATGCCAATGATTTTGATGAAAATGGACAACTGGATATTGTTTTAAGTAAAATTTATAAAGGGAATAAAGTTCCAGTTCGAGGAAAAGAATGTTCCACCCAACAAATGCCTTTTATTTCAGATAAATTTCCTACTTATGAAGGTTTTGCAACTGCAAGTTTAGATGAAATTTATGATAAAGAACAACTGTCCAAATCTATCCAATACGAAGCAACTAATTTTGCAAGTGTCATCTTAGAAAATACTGGGAATGGAAATTTTGCATTAAGTGAGTTACCAAAAGAAGCACAATTGGCTCCTATCAACGGTATCATAGCTAAAGATTTTGATAAAGACGGGATTAAGGATTTGGTGCTAGCAGGAAGCCTAAGACAGACAGAGGTAGAAACCCCACTCTACGATGCAGGAAAAGGGTTATTCTTAAAAGGACTTGGAAAAGGAAAGTTTACCACTGATTTGAAAATAGAAAAGACTGGTTTATTCTTACATAAGGATGTCAAGGATCTTGCGTTAATTCATGTAGGACTCAATAAGCGACCAGGATTTTTAGTGGCTAATAATAATGATCAGGTGGAGTTGGTGGTTTATCGGCAGTAGGTTTGCGTGTTAATTTTGAATGATGATTTTTTTCGATTTGGAAACAATTTAGGAATTTTTAATAAAATTATTAGGTAAGGGATTTAAAATAATTTTCTACTTCTTGGTTGTTTTTTAGAATCAAGATGTGTTTTTTGTCTTGGAGTTTTTCTAATTTTTCTAATAGTTTTTTTCTTCTAACTAAATTAAAGGTGGCGACATAATGATAGAATTCTAAATCAAATCTTTCCTCACAACCTTCTGGCATATCGGGTCTGACCTTTCCTTTATGTTTAAGAATTCTCTTAGTAATTCTCCATAAACAAGTAAGGGTAGAAAAATCTAAATAAATAATGGTATCGGCTTTGGGTATTCTAAGATCCATCGTTCCGCTGTAATTTCCATCCATAATCCATTCCGGCTTTTGAGCAAGACCTTCGACTACCTTGGACCATTCGGTTGGCGTAGATTCTGTCCAATTTGGTTTCCAATAATATTGGTCTAGATGGATCACTTCTAGATTGTTCAGCTCACCTAATTTTTTTGAAAAAGTAGATTTCCCTGCTCCACAGCAACCCAAAACCATGACGCGATTCATCATTTAAAAAAGTTTCTATTCGTTTAAATTCCAATCATAAGGTAGATATTCAATCTTAGCTTCCTTGTTAAATTTGGGATTGTATTTAGCAATAAATTCATCCAAAGGACTTTGCTTTAAAAAATCACTTTTAAACCAGTCAAATATTTTTGAAAGTTTAGACTCATTTGGACCAATTAAATTTCTATTTGAATCCGTTAAAAAATCTATGGATTGTTCTTCTAATTGTTGTTCTAATGCTTGAGCAACAAATGCTTCATTTCTTAATTTTGGACAAGAAACAGAAGCACAATTAATAGCAAAATGAATACGAGGTTCAGTGAATTGCTTTCGTAAAATCTCGTGCTCAATTGTATTTAAATCAAAGTCAGTTTTACCGATTTTAAAAAATTTAATATCCCATGGAGAATTTACCATCGGTAATCCATCTCCAATATCTTTAATGCTTTTTAATGGATAATTATCGATAATTAGTTTTACCGTAAAAGCATTATAAGCATTCATCCAATACGCTAATTTCGCTTCCTCACTCCAATTATTTCCCGGTGGATTTCCGCTTAAATCATCTAGATATTCTTGAAATAATTCTTTATCCTGAATAAAACCTTTGTAGTTAACCGCTCCAGCTTTTGTTACATGTTTATTTAATAAAACAGACCAGTTGTCATGATTCATAATCGGTGTATTTCTATTGTTGATTCCGTCTAAACTTACCGCATCCCCTTTTATTTTTTTGACCCAACTAAGTATTTTTAAGCCAACATCATTGATATTCATGTTGTGATATTTTATATATCCAAATGAAAAAAGGGCAAATAGTAAAAGTCCATAAAAAAGTATTTTCCTTTTTTTCATTTATATTATAAAGTGATTTTTTAAAAAAATTATCATTCCAATAGATTTGCTAATCTCTTTTTATGATAAAAGTATAGGGTTCAAACAAGCTACCATCCGTATTTAAAAATTCACCACGTAGATAATCTTTTTCAATTCTTAAGCTTACAATTCCAGTAATCAAATCGGTTACACAAGTATTATCTGCCAAATAATGTTTAACTTCTCCATCAGCATTCGGATCACAAGCATCTGGATATTTTTCGACATCAATAGCTAAAGTTTTTCCGGCTACTCCAACATGTGCTTGAATCAATCCATCTGATTTTTTATAGTTTCTATTATCTTGATTACCTACACAATTTGGATTCGCTCCAGATGGTGAAGTAGTTAAAGCAATCGAAGGACAAGTAGCATTGTTTAGTTTTAGTGGTTTAGTTCTCCATACATTATGCGAGCTTGCGGTCAATAAAACATTCACCCCGTACTTTGCCGCCAAATCAATCATTCCTTGGCTATTAAGAAATTTTTTATTTTTACCCATATCAATCCAAGGAAGATGATTGATATGAATAATCCAATAACCATTTTTTTTCGCATCTGCATAAACGGCTTCGATCCATTTATAATTTTCACTCCCGACCGCATATTCGCCCTTTAAGTATTTTTGCATTTCAACTGGCTCAAATTTACTTTCTTGAAAGGCAGTAGAAGTGGCAACAATTCTTACTTTGGTATCCCCTTTTACAACATCATTATACCAGAGGTAAGGGTATTTCCCCTCATAATCATGACCAGAAAGTTTCCCAGTCGGGATACGAACCGCGCGCTGACCATTAGGAAAATTAAGAGATTCCGCATAAGTCATAATATCTCCATCTTGAATTTTGCTATCATGATCTCCTGCCACAAAAAGCATCGGGGTATCGCCAGCTATTTTATTGGCTTTAGCAGCCCAATTTTTTGCATTTTGGATATTAAAATCAAAATCCTTATCAATTCCATGATAAGATAAATCTCCTAACATCAAAATTAAATCATGGGAAGCGCCCATTTTAAGACTTAATTCAGTTGCCCCATTCGGGCCCCATCTATCATCCCAATCACCTCCAACCGCAATACTAATAGTTTCTGATTTATCTGGATTCTTATCAGTTATGTTTTTGTTATTTGTTTTGGAACAAGAAACAAAAGCAATAAAAATTACAAAATAAAAAATAGATATGTTTTTCACAATAATTAAGATTATTAGATTTTATTCAAAAACTAAACTCAATTCAATCACTTTACCACCACGCAGCACTTCTATATGAATGTGTTCGTCTGGAGATAAATTTGACATTTCAGATTTAATATTGGCAAGGTCATGTGGAGAATCACAGACCATTTTTTCAACACTTAAAATAATATCACCTCCCAACCATACTTTAGTTCCTAATAGCGTCGCTTCAAATAATCCACCTCTTAAGCCTGCTTTACTAGCTACCGAATTACTGACCACTCGCTGAACCAACACTCCTCCACTTGAAGGAACATTAAATACCGCAGCTAATTGTTTATTAAGAAACAATCCTTCAAAACCTGTCCATAAGGGAGAACCTTCCAATAAAATTTTTCTAACTGGATTTATCGAAGCAGCAAAACCAATCCCTTCAAAACCACCTGACTTTGATAAAATCGAACTTACAATCCCGATAAGTTCTCCTGCTTGATTAAACATCGGACCACCAGAATTTCCTGTATTGATTGCTGCATCGGTTTGAATAAATTCCATTTCGACGCCTGACAAGATCATTCCTTTTTTTTGTTTTCTACTGATATGCCCCGTAGAAAAAGAGTGCTCTAATCCATACGGAGCGCCAATAATAAATATCTGTGAACCAATTTTTGCCTGATCAGAATTACCGAGATTGGCAACTGAAATATTCGTAGGAATTCGCTTTAATTTGAGTAAGGCAACATCAGCCGTTGAAACAGAGGAAATGACCTCCGCTTCTATCACTTGACCATCATAAGTTTTCACCATGACTTGGTCGGCAGATTCTACTACGTGGGCGGCGGTCATAATTAAACCTTCTTTGTCAATAATAACTCCTGTCCCTAAACCGCCACCTTCTCCAACGGCACCATCCGTAATCGTAATTTGTCTAGTTTGAATCGTGACCACTGTCGGATTAAGACGTTCATAAAGATTGCTATAATCTTGGGCTTCTAGTAAGATTGGAATTAAGACAAGAAAAAGGAAGAACTTCACCTTAAGTAGAAAATTTATTTTTAAAATCATAATGTCTATATTTAAAATTATTTTGATCTTTTTTCCAACAAGCAAATAACCGTTCCTTGAAAAAATTATTTTTAAATATAGTAAAATATCATCAAGGTAAAACGACTATACTTCCGTCAATAAGCTAAAAAACTAAAAAAAAAACTTTTCCTGCTTACCCAAAAGGTCTATTTGTCCTATGGTGGACAAGTAATAGCAATGAATCGATGTAAGGTTCGTCTAATAATTTTCTAGAGGGACTTAAAATGACCTTGTTGGAATGATCTAAGTTTGAAAGGCAGGCATAGAATTAAATACAATGGAAAACAATTAAAACGGAACTTCGAAAAAAAGAAATAGGCAG
>JALZUU010000387.1 GCA_023300665.1 Saprospiraceae bacterium
CATCTTACGAAAACCAGACTCCACTGATGGAATAAATTCCTTGGAGATACTTCCACCTACAATTTGATTAACAAATTGTAGCCTTTCGGTTGTATCTTCTTCTGAAATATTTTCCAAAAAATCGGAATCTGCAGGACCGATTATCACTTCAATTTCGGCAAATAAACCACTTCCTCCTTTTTGCTTTTTTAGACGCTCACGATGCTTTATCGTTTCCGTAAACGCTTCTTGATAAGCTACTTGAGGAGCTCCAATATTTATTTCAATACCAAAATCATCTTCGATCCGAGCGCGCATAATCTCCAGATGTAATTCGCCCATTCCCATAAGAATGGTTTGCCCAGTTTCTTGATCTACCTTAACAATAAAACTAGGATCTTCCATCCGTAAACGTCTGAGTGAGTCACCCAATTTGGTCAATTGATCATTCTGCTTCGGCTCAATAGCCATGCTAATAACCGGTTTAGGAATAAATAAATTTTCCAATACTACTGGATGAACGACATCCGAAAGAGTGTCACCAGTACGGAAGGTTTTTAGACTTACCGTCGCAGCAATTTCTCCAGCCATCACTTCTGTGATTTCTGTTCGTTTGTTGGCATGCATTTGATACAATCTACCCACCCGTTCTTTCTTTCCAGTACGAGTATTTAAGATCATATCCTTTGTTTTCAGCGTACCCGAATAAACTCTAAAAAAGCAGAGTTTACGGTTTTGCTCATCTAAGGCAACCTTGAAAACCAACGCAGAGACCGGTCCTTCTGGATCCGCTATTCTCGTTTCAACTTCATTAGTATCTGGATGTGTTCCAGTAATCTCTTTCCGGTCAACCGGAGAAGGTAAATAGGCAGATACGGCATCGAGTAAAGGTTGAATTCCTTTGTTCTTGTACGCAGCGCCCATTAATACGGGAACCATCTTTCGTTCTAAAACTAAACGGCGAATAACATCCGTCAACTGGTTGACCGTAATCTGTTCCGGATCATCAAAGTAAATAGCTAGTAATTCATCATCAATACTCGCAAGAGTTTCGATCATCTGATTACGTGCTTCTGTCACTTCGACTACCACCTCTGGTGGAATCTTTTGAGACTCCATCACTCCTTTTTCAGACCAATATAAGGCTTCATTTTTCACCAAATCCACGACGCCGACAAATTCGTTGTCTTCGAAAATGGGGAATTGTAAGCCTACTGCATTTGCTCCCAAACGATCTTGTATCTGCAGGACTACGTTATTGAAGTCTGATCCAGGTTTATCCATTTTATTGACAAATCCAATAGCTGGTACTTCATAACGTTGAGCTTGTTGCCAAACCGTCTCTGTTTGAGATTCGACGCCATCTACTGCGTCAAATAAAGCAACGACACCATCGAGCACCCGTAAAGAGCGTTCTACTTCAATCGTAAAGTCCACGTGTCCTGGTGTATCGATAATATTCATCGTCATCCGTTGGTCAAGGTATTCCCAAATGGCTTGCGTAGCCGCGGAGCTAATAGTAATTCCTTTTTCAATTTCCTGCTTCATCGTATCCATCTGACTATTGCCGAGATGTGTTTCGCCAATTCGGTGGGATTTACCCGTGAAAAATAATATCCTTTCCGTTAAGGTTGTTTTGCCGGCATCAATGTGCGCAGCGATTCCTATATTTCTTATGAATTGCAATTTTCTGACTTTCATCATTCTATTATTTAATAGTAAAAATAAAAAAAATCACCGCCGGGTTATGCGATTACAAGGACTATCTCTGCGTTCTATAGTAGAACGAGTGAATAGTTGTTAATATGAATTTAGTAAAATGCAGAAGTTGCATCAACAGCAAGGATAGTGTTGACGACCCGGTTTTACCTCTGCGCTAAACGAATTAGCAGCAATGGGCAAAAAACCATTTTGAAAGGATTAGATAATATTCTGACTAACATGATCAGGATTTAAATTTTAGGTACGAAGACCATACCACTGAGAATACAACTATTTTGAAAAGAAAGTTCCCAAAACCAAAAAAGGTCATCCAAATGGATGACCTTTTAGGTAAATAAATACCGATTATCTTAAGTTATTTTAAGACAGTGTACTTACTATCCGAATTTAGCAGCATCTACTTTAGATAGTACTCTCCAGCATTCGTGCGTTGCACCTTCCGCTTGAGACTTAGCAACTGCGTAAAATCTTCCGTTTTTTTCTCTTACTTCAAACTCTGCAGTTTCGAATTTTGCTTTTGTCTTTACATCGTAAAAACTTAATTTTTCTTTAGCCATAATAGGTCAATTTTAAATTAATAATAGCACAAAACTACGCTATTTACGGGGATAGAAAAGGGAAAAACAGGTAGATAATTAAAATGTTTTTTCCACACTTTACATAAATATCTGATTATCAGCATTTTAAATAAAAACAAAATGTTTTATTTTTATTTAAAAATGATATCTTTTCATGTTTTCATCTTAAAAAAGAGAAAATTTACACATAAAATAGTGTCTTGAAATGATGATTTCACACATAAACTATGCTTTAGAAGCTTGTTTTTAAGGGTAAATAAGTGTGCTTCTTTAAGTGTACTTATATATGACGATAGTACGGTAATTTTTAGAAAATAGATCTAATACACATTTTTTGCTAGTTGGCTGGTTTGCCTCTTGGCTAGTTTGCTTATTACACATAATATTAAAAAGTTACCGAACCATTAATATGAAATAGCTTTAGAATAATAAAAAGACGATCTGTGGAAAAAGCATGACTAAGATGAGAAAGACTAATTGAATCAAAACAAAAGGAACGATGCCTCGATATATTTGACTGGTTGTTACTTCTGGTGGTGCTACTCCTTTCAAATAAAATAGCGCAAAACCGAAAGGAGGAGATAGAAAAGATGTTTGAAGATTGAGTGCTATTAGAATTCCTACCCAAATTAAATCTACTTCGTAAGCTAAAAATACAGGCACTACTACTGGAACAATAATAAAAATGATTTCTATAAAGTCAATAAAAAATCCCGCCACAAAGATAATTGCCATTACTAGTAGTAAAAAAGCAGTTGCTGATAAATTGGAATTTTCGATCATCTCTATCAAGTAACGATCTCCTCCTACTTCTCGAAATACAAATGAGAACACCGTAGCTCCCAATAGAATTATAAAAACCATGCAGGTCAGATGGGTCGTTTCGCGCATGACAGATTTTAAAACCTCAAGTGTAAATCGTCCTTGAAAAATTGTTAGAATAATGGCGCCCATAGCGCCCACTCCTGCTGCTTCGGTCGGTGAGGCAAATCCTTTCAAAATAGAACCCAACACTGCTACAATCAATAGCAAAGGCAACACAAAGGCTTTAAAAACCCGCATTCCAAATCCTTTTCCTTTAAAAGCTGCGATCTCTTCAGGTGGAATGCCAGGTGCTTCTTCAGGACGTAAATTGGCTCGAATAAAGATGTAAGAAATATAACTAATCACCAATAATAATCCAGGAATCAACGCTGCTTTAAAAAGATCACCTACAGATACATTTAATACACTTCCCAACAATACTAAAACAATAGAAGGTGGAATAATTTGTCCCAACGTACCAGAAGAAGCAATCGTCCCTGTAGCAAGCTCAGGTCGATAACCACGTCGCAACATCGTAGGCAAGCTGATTAACCCCATCGTTACCACTGTCGCTCCTACGATACCTGTCGACGCCGCCAATAATGTTCCAACGATGACTACCGAAATAGCCAACCCTCCTTTTAAGGTACCGAATAACATGGCCATCGTTTCTAATAAACTTTCGGCCAATCCAGATTTTTCAAGCATTATCCCCATAAAGACAAAAAGTGGAACTGCCAACAAGACATAATTATTCATCACTCCCATCACTCGAAGTGGTAAAGCAGAAAAGCTAGAAGGCTCTAAAAAGCATATTGCATATAATATAGAGATACCACCCAGCGTAAATGCTACTGGATAACCATAAAGGATAAGCAGAAAAATACTGAGAAAGAGTATGAGGGCAAGTATTTCCAAAAGTCAGATAGTTATTTTAGTGCTAGTCTAAATCAGATTTTAAAGAAGTTTCTACCGCCGTCTCCTTCAAAGTAACCAAGGAGGATAAGGTGACTGAAATAGCCTGTAGTAATAATAAAGACAGACCAACAGGAACGGCAAATTTAATCAGGTAACGAGCTGGCAATCCACCTGGATCTGGTGATCCTTCATTTAAATGCCAAGCATCCAAGGCATAATAAAAACTAAAGTAGATGATAACCAACAGCCAAGGTATCAAGAGTAGCATACTACCAAAGAAGTTTACCCAAGCTTGATCTCGTTTACTAAAATTAGTATAAAATAAATCTACGCGTACATGACGATCGTGCTTAAGTGCATATCCAGCACCAAGCAAGAAAATCAACGAAAAAATATGCCACTGCAATTCCATACTCCAGATACTGGTGGTATTGAATAAGGACCGTCGAACGACTTCCAAACAAACGACAAAGACCAACAGCAGTGTTAGCCAAGATACCGTCTTACCGACCATTTCATTTATTTGATCAATTATTGTAATAATTTTTTTCACGGAGGGAAGGTACAAAAAACACTGATTATTTTATCATTTGGATTCTTAGAAAATCATCGCATTTGCGTATCTTGCCTTTCTTTTTACTTTAGTGCTTATTTAGCAGCTTTTTAGACAAACTCTGACTTGAATTATTTCAGGTTCTACCAACCATTTTTACTATGATTAATTTTGCCAACGCCGAACTAGGAGAAATAGCGATTCATCGAGTAGGTAATAAACACCGTGCTACTCGAAATTTCATCTCCCCTGCGCTTTATGATTTGGACGAAGCGACTCGTGAGTTGCTCCACAATTTTTTTATTAAACCACTCAAACGGCAGGTAGATAATTTACACCGATTTGTACATACGGAAGATGTAAACCTTAACGAGATGAATAATTTCGCTAAGACGATCTTTACGGACCGTGAATCTTTGCTGACAGAATCAGTCAATATCCTAGAACACCTTTATCGACAGTCTTCCCACCCAAGTATCAAAACGGGTGAGGTATATGTTGTCTTTATTGACGGTATTATAGTATTAGATGAGGTAGTTTCTGCATTAGGTATTTTTAAAACAGAAGAAAAAAGTAAGTTCTTTCAGGTACGCCCGGACGGTGATATGATGACTATCAAAAAACAAAGAGGCGTCAATATTAATAAACTTGACAAAGGCTGTCTGATTTTAAACACGGCAATGGATAGCGGATATCGTGTCCTGCACGTAGATAATAATCAATACGACGCAGCTTACTGGTATCATAATTTCTTAGGGTTGGATTATGTTAAAAATGAAAATTTCCATACACGTAATTATCTACAACTCTGTAATGGATTTTCAGAAGAAGTAGTGGCGGCAGGAGCTGATCGAGGAGAGCAGATTAAATTTTTAGCGAATTCGGTTGATTATTTTACAAGTAATGAAGTATTTGATTTAGAGGATTTCACCAAGACAGTAATTCCTGAACCAGATGCAGCTAAAGAATTTCAGGCCTACCACGAAACCTATATTCCAGAAAAAACCAATGGGTTTAATATTTCTAAAGCGGCTACTAAATCCGCTTCTCGAGCTTTTAAAAGCACTATTAAACTCGATACAGGAATTCAGATTAAATTGGATGTTTTCAACCCTGAATCTAGTCGACAATTTATCGAACGATACTACGACGAAGATAAAGGAATGTATTGTTATAAAATTTTCTTTAACGAGGAATTGCCTTAGGTT